>CAZNSB010000176.1:6286-9627 GCA_964575155.1 uncultured Planctomycetaceae bacterium
CGGTGATCGTGACCGTGCTGGCGGCGAAGAGGCTGTCGGTGTGGATGCGGCCGGCGGCAGCAGCGGCCGGCTCGCCGTCGGGGAGCCCGCTGAAGTCGATGTCCGCCAGGAGCTTCCACGGGGCCACGCCCCCCAGCCAGTTCTCGATCTCCCCGGCAAGCTCGGCGGCCGAGCCGTACCGCTCGGACTTCTCGCGCTTCAGGCAGCGGAGGGCGATCTCGGCCAGCTCCGGCGGAACGGGGCGCCTGGGGTTGGCCCGCGCCGGGTCCGGCGGGTCGGCGGTCGTCAACTCCTTCACCAGCTTGGGGATCTCCCGCGTCTGGAAGGGGCGCTTCAGCGTGCACAGCTCGTACAGGACCACCCCCAGAGACCAGACGTCCGAGCGCTGGTCGATCTCCTCCACCCGCCCCGCGGCCTGCTCGGGGGACATGTACCACGCCGTGCCCATCACCGCCCCGTCGGCGGTCATCCCGAAGGAGTAATCGTCGTCCCCGCGGAGGGTCTCCACCTGCCGCTGGTACTGCGACCAGGCCGCCGCGTACCGGCCGGCGTCCTCGATCGCCGGGCGGGGGGCTTCCGCGCTGGCCGGGCCGATCACCTTCGCCAGCCCCCAGTCGATCACCAGCACCTCGCCGTAGTCGCCGACGACGATGTTGGCGGGCTTGAGGTCGCGGTGGATCACCCCGCGGTCGTGGGCGAAGCGGACCGTCTGGCAGACGGAGTGGAACACCCGCACCAGCCGGCGGAGCGGGAACTGCTCCACCGTGGGCTTTTCGTCGGCCGCGAGCTTCTGGAGGACCTCGCCCAGCGTCCGGCCCTCGATGGGGCGCATGGTGTAGAAGGGCCGCCCGCGGGCGTCGTGGTCGATGCGGTAGACCGGGGCGATGCCCGGGTGCTGGAGCTGGGCGGTGATGTAGGCCTCGTCCAGGAAGCGCTCCAGCAGCTTGGGCTCCGGCCGCTTCCGCCCGCCGGCCGTCTTTAGGGCCACGTCCCGCCGGGCCCCCTGCTCGCGGGCGAGGTAGACGGCGGCGAAGCCTCCGCGCCCGATCTGGCCCTTGACGGCCAGCCCGGGGTAGCGCTGCTCGCCGGCCGGCGGCGGGGGGCGCGTCGATCCCGCGTCCCCGCCCGGTCGGGACTCATCGGCCGTGGGCGGCGGCCCGCTTTCATCTTGCCGGGTCATGGTATCCGTCCCACCTCATCAACCCACAACGACGGGAGCGCCCGGCGCCTGCCCGGGCCGGAGGCCATTCTCCCCCGCGATGCCCCGCCCGTCAAGCCCGTAGCCCGCAGGCTGGGTCGAGGCCGGAGGGCCGACTTGTCCCGGCGTAGCCGGAGGCGAAGCCGGATGACCCACCTTTTTCCTTGCCGGCCGGGGCGATCTCGCATAGCATCTCGCCCATGTCAAGCATCGCCGGGGTCGCCCTGCCTGTTTCCGTTGCCGCCTTTGTCGCCCCAACGAAACCCACCCCGACGAACAATGATCAAGCCCCTCACAATTGGGAATTCCTCCCGGTGTTCTGGAGCCCAAGGCGCAAACAAAGCAGTTCGGTAGGATCTCCCCCGAACCCACAGATGCTTCACCATGGCAGGAGCGGATAGCCTGTTCCCTGTAACGTTGCCACAGTCTCGTCATGTGCGGCCCATCATGGTCCTTCTGCTGGGCGTTTTGGCACCGGTCGGCTGTGCCAAGACGGATAGGGAACAGAATCCGACCGATAAGGGAGCAAACCAAGAACCGGCGGCACCCGTGATCAGCTCCGGCGAATCGCTCGTCAGCGCAGTGAAACGGCTGCATTCCGGCTTGAAGGCTGAATCCAAGGAAGAGAGGCAGACTGCCCTGAAACGGATTCTGCCCACACAGGCAGACCTGGAGACCCTCTTCCCCGGTCACGGAGAGAAGCTCTGGGGCATGCTGGGGCCGCGTCTGAGGCAGATGGTAGAGAACATCGACGAGGTGGCCGCCGAGCTGACGAGACAGGAGTGGACTCAGATCGAACCTATAGACGTAAGGCAGAAGGATGACTCTGGACGGTACGAGCAGGTCCTCGGGACGATCCCCAAGGACATTCCGGTCTTTCGGATCGTGACGCGAAGCAACGCATCGGCCGCGGGGTCAAGCAGCTACCTTCTGATCAATGATCGGTGGGTGTTCATCAGGGGGCTTGAGGGAATTCCGAAAGTCATTGGACGTTAGCCAAGAGGCCGAGCGGATTCCGGGCGGGGCGGATTCCGGCGACAGGTGGTTAATTCGTGAGAGGGCACGGCGGCTCGCGCCCGGCCATGTGGAGTGCGGCGGCCCTGGCGCCGCTTTGGATTCGGCGAAAACCTGCAAGAACCGGGACGGTTTCCTCCGGGACACCGTCCCACGGATGAATCAGGGGGCTTGGGGAAGAGGTGGGGCATCGGCCTAACCCCTCCGGGGGCATGCCCGGACCGGATCGGGGTAAAAAAATCCGGATTTCCCGTCAGACCGGAGGGTTCCATTTTGAAGAAGAGTAGGGAAAGGTGGGTCATCCGGCTTCGCCTCCGGCTACGCCGGGACAAGTCGGCCCTGCGGGCCTCGACCTAGCCTACGGGCTTGACAGAGACCGGCCCTTCGGCGAAGACGGGATGGTGCCATGCGGATGAATCGGCGGCAGTTCGTTCGCCGCGCCGGCGGCGCGGCGGCGGGGCTGGCGGGGTGGTCCTGGCTCCGCCGGGGGGCGCGGGCGTCGGCCTCGCGATCGGCCCCGGCGGGCGGCGGCGGAAAACCCAATTTCGTCTTCATCCTCGTTGACGACCTGGGCTGGCGCGACCTGGGCTGCTACGGCAGTGAATTTCACGAAAGCCCCCACCTCGACCGCCTGGCCGCCGGGGGGATGCGCTTCACCAGCGCCTACGCCGCCTGTCCGGTGTGCTCGCCGACGCGGGCGAGCATCCTGACGGGCAAGTACCCGGCCCGGCTGGGGCTCACGGACTGGATTCCGGGCTCCCGCCCGCCGCGCAACAGCAGGCTCCTCCCGCCCAGGACCCTCAAGCACCTGCCCCTTTCCGAGAGGACCCTCGCCGAGCACCTCAAGCCCGCCGGCTACGCCACCGGGTACATCGGGAAGTGGCACCTCGGCGGGCGGAAGTACTTCCCCGAGAAGCAGGGCTTCGACGTCAACATCGCCGGCAACGCCCTCGGCCAGCCCCGCAGCCACTTCTCGCCGTACCGGATGGACAAGCTCAAGGACGGCCCGCCGGGGGAGTACCTGACCGACCGGCTGACGGAGGAGGCCTGCCGGTTCGTCGCCGGCCACAAGGACCGCCCGTTCTTCCTGCTGCTGTCCCACTTCGCCGTGCACACGCCGCTTCAGGCC
>CAZNSB010000177.1:0-9623 GCA_964575155.1 uncultured Planctomycetaceae bacterium
CCGCCTCCGCCCGCTACCGGTAGGCCGACCCAGGAACAAACCACATGCGAAGCACAAAAAATAGGGCGCGTCCCCTATTATTTTATTTTGACGCTGCAACAGGCCCCGCCCCACGCTGATATCCGTTGGTTCCGGACCCCCCGGTAGCTCCGATGGCCGCTTGACTTCCGGGGACATGATATTTAATTCGTGACAGGGCGCGGCGGTTGGGCGGTAGGGGGTTGCGGATCGGAGACAGTTCGGCCTGTCGGGAGGGGCGGAGGGTGCCGGAGCCATCTGGGCTGGTTGGCGTCGAGATGGCTACAATTGCGGATGATGTCCCCGGCATGCGGGGTCAGGATTCGCGCGAGCAACGAAGTTGCTCGCCCTACCTGCTCGGCTGCGGGGCCGTGGGTACGGCCGAGATCTGCCCGCTGGCCGGCGGGCGCCCGTGTCACCGAAAGCCCCCAAAACCTAATGCCCCCAGGGCGGGCTTCCCGGCGGGCCCGCGGAGGCGGGGACGATTGACGGCACTAATGTAATATATGGGGGGACAGCGCATTGGCCCGGCGGGCGGGACGACGGGGCCGGCCCCGGAGGGCGGCCGGGAGGGCATGATTTTACGCGATCGCGGATATTTGCGCAGCCGCTTGCAGGAGAATGGATTGCGCAAAATGTTGCCGGCCGCGGCCATTAGTAAAAAGGCTTTTACCTTTAACCCGAGAAGGCCTTGCCTGGAAGGGACTTACGGCGAAACGGCCGTGCGCGTTTTTACCATTTGACCGCCCCGCGGATATTTCACAAGGCCTTGTGGCGCAAGCGGTTGCGTCGGTTAACGGGGGCCGGTGGAGGTGTAAAAGCGTGTACCGATGCCCGCGGGGGGGGAATGCGACGGAAATTCGCGATTGCGAACAACAGGAGACGCGCCCTAATTTCATGGGTTGACGTTCATAGCCAGCGGCCGGCAGTGGCTGTCTTGGGCTTTTCCGCGCGGCGGCGTTGGCGTATCATATCCGCGGCATTGGATGAAATGGTGCGGCCCAGACAGTCGGCCCGGCACCCAAGGCAGCGCCGCCCCGGCCGAACGGCATGAGCGCGCCCGCGGCGTCTGTCCCGCTGCTGGCGGGCGCCGGCGGGCGGTGTACACTGGGCCGACCCAGGAAGAAACGACATGCCAAGCACAAGAATAGGGCGCGTCCCCGATGTCTTGGCGCCCCCCAGCGCGGGAGGCGGAAAACGGGAAAAGGCAGGCCGTCCCCGTTTGGCCGTGCGGGTTGCCGTGTTTCTGGCGGCGCTGTTTCCGCCCTGCGGCGCGCGCGCGGGGGAGAGCCCCGCAGGCGACATTCTACGGACGGCCCGCCTCCGCGCGGGGCTGTGCGTGGTGCTGAGCCGGCGGAGCGCGGATCTCGCCATTGCCCTGTCCGAGAAAGGCAATTTCCTCGTTCAGTCCCTGCTCGCCGACCCGGGGCGACTGAGTGAGGCACGCGACGCCATCCGGGGGAAGGGCATCTATGGTCGAGTCTCCGCCGACCGCCTGGCAGGAGGCCGGCTGCCCTATGCGGACAACCTGGTGACTCTGGTGGTGGTGGAGGACGTGCCCGCCCCGGCGACCGAAGAGATGCTCCGGGTGCTCTGTCCCGGCGGCGTGGCCTGGCTGGGGCGGGGAAGGACGCTCGTCAAGCCCCGCCCGAAGGAGATGGACGAGTGGACGCACTGGCTTCACGGGGCGGACGGCAACGCCGTGGCGAGGGACACCCTCGTCGGCCCGCCGCGCCACGTCCAGTGGATCGCCGGACCCCTCTGGCAGCGGCACCACGAGAGCGTCGCCAGCCCGATGGGCCTGGTCTCCGCACAGGGGCGCCTGTTCTACATCTGCGACGAAGCTGCCGCCGCCGTCATCGGCATGCCCGACCGCTGGTTCCTGATCGCTCGTGACGCGTTCAACGGCCTGCGGCTGTGGAAGCGCCGGATGGAGCAGTGGGGCTGGAAGGCCTGGGGGGTTCGAGAGAACGGCGGGCGGTTCAACCAGCCGATCTACATCTCCCGGCGGGTGGTCGCCGTCGGCGATCGGGTGTACGTCACCCTGGGCTTCAACGCCCCGGTGACGGCCCTGGACGCGGCGACCGGAAGGACCGTCAGGACCTACGACGGCACCCGGTTCACCGACGAGATCCTGCATCATGAGGGCTTGCTCATCCTGGCGGTCAACCAGGCCCCCCAGAAGCCCGGGCGCATCCGCAAGGCCCCGCCCGTCAGGAAGCAGGTCGTGGTCCTGGACGCCGCGACCGGGAAGGTCCTCTGGCGGAAAGGCCGTTACGTCGGGATCAGCCCCAAGGTCGACAGCTTCGAGCGGATCACACACCTCTCGCTCGCCGTCGCGGGCGGGAGGGTCTTCCTGCTGGACGGCGAGGCGATCATCAGCCTGGACTTGAAGACCGGGCGGGAGCAATGGCGCGCGCCCCGGCCGGCGGATCAGCCCGAGCGCGGCCACGTCGCCTACCGGCCTGGGGACCTCTGCACGCTCGTGGCCGGCGAGGAGGTGGTGCTCTTCGCCCAGCCCGAGGAGGCGTACACGCGCAAGACGTGGAACCGCGGCGTGAAGGTGCGGCTGCTGGGGCTGTCGGCGAGGACCGGCGAGGTCCTCTGGGCGCACGCGTGCGGCAAGTGGGGGCCCGGCGTCAAGCCGGACGTGTTCGTCATCGATGGCCTTGTCTGGACGCACGACGCAGCGTCGTACGCCGCCATCGGGCTGGACCTGAGCACCGGCAAGGTCAAGAGGACGTTCTCAACTCGAAAGGCGTTCAAAGAGGTCCACCATCACCGCTGCTTCCGCAACAAGGCGACCGAGCGGTACCTGCTGACCGGCCGGCGGGGCATCGAGTTCATCGACCTGAAGCGACAGGAGTGCTTCACGCACCACTGGGTCCGCGGGACCTGCCGCTACGGCGTCCTGCCGTGCAATGGCCTCGTCTACGTGCCGCCGCACCCGTGCAAATGCTACATCAGGGAGAAGGTGAACGGCTTCTACGCCCTGGCGCCGGAACAGCCGAACCCGACGACGCAATCGGCGCCGGGCGGCCGGCTGGTGAGGGGGCCGGCGTTCGGGCAGGTCGCCGGCGCGCCCGCCCGCCCGGGCGCGGAAGCCGACACGCCCGCCGACGACTGGCCCACGTACCGGGCCGACATCCGCCGGAGCGGCTCGGCGAGGTCCCGGGCGCCCGCCGAGCTGAATCTGCTCTGGAAGGCCCGCATCGGTCCCCGCCCGAGCGCCCCCGTCGTCGCCGAGGGGAAGGTTTTCTCGGCCTCGGTCGACGAGCATCGGCTCTGCGCCCTGGGCGCGGCCGACGGCCGGCCTGCCTGGAGCTTCACGGCAGGCGGGCGGATCGACTCGCCCCCGACAGTCCACGGGGGGCTGGTCCTTTTCGGCTCGGCCGACGGCTGCGTGTACTGCCTCCGGGGCGTCGACGGCGAGCTCGTCTGGCGATTCCGCGCGGCCCCGCAGGACCGCCGCATCGTCGCCTTCGGCCAGCTCGAGTCCGCCTGGTGCGTGAACGGTTCGGTGCTCGTGCAGGAAAATGTCGCCTTCGCCGCCGCCGGGAGATCGACCCACCTCGACGGCGGAATCCACGTCTGCGCCCTGGAGCCGGCCACCGGCAGGCTCATCCGCGAACTGCGTCCGCTCAACCGCAACCCGCACGGGCTCGCCGACGTCCTCGTCGGCGACGGAAAGCTTCTCTACATGCGCCATCTGAAGTTCGGCCTTCGGGTCGATCCGGGCGGCGACCCGAAGCGCCGAAAGGCCCCGGCGCCCTCCGGGCCCCGGGCGTTCTCGACGGCCGGACTGCTCGACGCGTCCTGGTTCTGCCGCGTGGGCTGGTCCGCCGGCGCTGCCCTCCGGCAAAGCTACGAACTTCTCGTCTTCGACCAGGCAGCCGTCTACGGCGTGCAGGCCTATTCGAAGCGCGGGTTTGGCGGATACGTGCGGCCGGGGAGGAACGGCTACCGGTTGACCGCCACGGAGCCGGGCTCGAAGACGAAACGATGGAGCCGGAGACTGCCGATCCGCCCGGTCGCGATGCTGGTGGCGGGCGAGACGCTCCTTCTGGCCGGCCCGCCGGACGCCGTCGACCGGGACGACCCTTGGGCCGCGTTCGAGGGCCGAAAGGGCGCCGTGCTCCGCGCGGTGTCCACAACCGACGGCGGGAAGCTGGCAGAGCGAACCCTTGATTCGGTCCCGGTCCATGACGGGCTGGCGGCGGCCGGCGGAAGGCTGTACGTCTCAACCGCCGACGGCTGCGTCCTTTGTCTCGGGGCCAAGTAGCCCCGCCCGGCGGGAGGAAGGCGGAGCCCGCCGCCCTCCCCGCGGCTCACCGGCGCCTTCCCCGCCACAGCAGCAGCAGGCCGAGAACCACCAGGGCCGAAGACGACGGCTCGGGCACCGACTGCCCGCCGCCGTCGCCGCCGAAGTGGTTGGCCAGGATGACCAGATCCAGCACGTCCACGAGGTCGTCGTCGTTGAAGTCGCCCCGGCTCCAGGGCATGTCCGGCCGGCCGAAGTGGTTGGCGACGGCGGTGAGATCGAGCACGTCGACCTCCCCGTCCAGGTTGGCGTCGCCCGGGCGCGGCAGGGGGAGGGCCAGGTCCACGCCGTAGCTGGCCCCGTCGCGGGCCACCTCACCGGAGACAACCAGGTCGTCGTCGGCCACCACGCGGGCCAGGTCGACCTGCTCGTACTGGCTGCCGGGCCCGGTGCCGGCCTCGATTCGGAAGGCGGTGCCGGTGGTCGTCATGGCGACCGCGTGGGAGAGGAACGGCTCGAGGAAGCTGCTGCTTGCCGGGTCGATCTGCCCGCCGCCGGCGGGTTCGATGCTCACGTCGGCGCCGAACGACAGGTCCTTGAAGTCGTTGCCGTGGATCGTCAGCGTGAAGGCGAACTGCCCGCCGCCGAGGTACGCCGGCTCGTAGGTGATCTGCCCCACCGGCGGCAGCGGCTCCGGGGCGGGCCGGCTGAGGACCTCCTCGTACACCTCGTAGAGCTTCTGGAGCGTCATGTGATTCCGCAGCGTGAAGCCGTTCTTGTTCAGACCCTCGTCCTCGTCGAAGTTGCCCCGGCCGGCGGACCAGTTGGACGGATGGACGCCGTCGCAGGCGATCAGCGTGGGCACCTCGTAGCCGCTGTAGCCGCTCCACATGGGGTCGGCCCCGTCCCAGGTGTCCGTCGGCGGGTCGTGCGGGCGCCGCGTGACGATCTCGAGGTGGTAGTCGATCAGGGGAATCCGCTCGGAGGCGGCGACCTCGCGGGCGGCCTGGACCCAGGCGGCCTCGTCCCAGGAGTGGCTGGGGGGGATGGTGTACAGGATGGGCACCGTTCCCCGATCCTTGCACTTGCGAACGATGGCCCGCAGGTAGTCCGTGTACCTCGGCGGGCTCGGCCCCTGGTACAGGTCGTTGGTCCCCCACATGATCAGCCCCACCTCGGGGTTGTTCGCCCCCAGCCAGCCGTCCATGTGCTCCAGCCCCCAGGAGACGGTCGTGCCGCCCGACGCGAACTTCCAGCTCAGACCCCACTCGTGGTTGTACGACCGCAGCCAGTCGAGCTTGACCTGGTCGGCCGGCGAGACGTTGACGTGCGCGTAGCGCATGGGCTCGAAGAACGCCATGGTGATGGTGATGCTGTCGCCGAACTGGGCGATGGTCCCTTCGCGTGCGGGGACGCCGTCGCGGGCCTGATAGTCGGCGTGGACGTGGCGCATCGGGGTGACCCAGTCCCACTCCTCGCCCCGGGCGCGGATCGGCGCGACCGCCAGCAGGCCCAGCCCGGCCAGCGCCCCGACCAGCCGGCGCCGCCGCCGCCGGGCCCCCAGCGCCAACGCCCCGACCGCCAGGAGCATCATCGCCGCCGGCTCCGGAGACGCCGCGCCGCCGTAGCCGTAGTTGCCCTCCCAGACCGCGTAGTCGGCGTCGTCGACGACGTCGTCGTCGTTGAAGTTGCCCACCGCCCAACCGCCGTCGGCGAACCCGGCCGCCCCCCTCAGCCCGTAGTGGTCCGCCCACACGGTGTAGTCCAGCCAGTCCACGCAGTCGTCGGCGTTGGCGTCGCCGGCGTGGGGCACGTCCAAGTCGTCCACCACCTCCCAGGCGTGGATCGCCAGGCCCCAGTGCGAGTCGATCCGGTCCGCCGTGTACAGCACCTGGCCGGCCCGGTCGTAAGCCATCCCCGTGATGGTGCAGGCGTCGCCGAACATCCTGTAGTCGACGGAGATGGCCTTGTAAGGCTGGGGGTCGTAGGCGTTCCCGCCGGCCAGGACATCCAGGAGATCGTCGGGGTCGTAGAAGAGGACCTGCGCCCGCCCCTCGCCGCCGACGACCTTCCGCCCGCCGATGAGCACGGCCGATTCCGAGCCGACCTCGACCCACGCGCCGGACTCCCAGGCGTCGGAGGACTCCCACCCGGTCATGGTGTGGGTGCTGTCGTACTCCAGCAGCTTGGCCGCCGGAAGCGACCCGCCCGAGGGGAACGGGTCGAAGGCGTAGAGGTCCGGCCCGCGCCCGTACGAAGCCCAGCCGAAACCCGTCGCCAGCGGCTTGCCCCCGACGTTCGGCCGCCAGCTCTCGGGGATCTCCAGGACGTAGTGGCCGACCCGGCGGTTGTCGACGCCCGACAGCGGCCACGGACCCGCCACGTTCGTGCAGTCCACGTCCATGTAGCCGTGCGTCGAGCCCGCGCTCTTGCCGAAGTACAGCTTCGGGGAGGTCTGCCCCGGCAGGGCCGGCAGGTGCTCCAGCCCGGAGGGCCCGACGCCCGCGATCGGGCCCTGAAGGACCGTGGCTGTCGGCAGCAGGGTCGGGTCGTTGCTCGTCCACACCACCGGGGTGGGGATGGTGTATTCGTACACGCCCGCGCCGCCCCCGGCCCGGTAGGTGTACAGCGAGCCGAGCCCGCCGTTGCCCTCCGGGCGGTACGCCAGGCAGAAGCCCCCGTAGGGAATCTCCGCCGCTCGGATCGCGCCCAGGTACTTCAGCGTGATGTCGCCGGCCCCCGCCGCGCCCCCAACCAGCCCCACAACGATCGCCGGAAGCACACAGCGCGCGATCTTGTTCATCGCCGCTCTCCTGAATGCCTCAGAGGATGCGAACACCGGCCGACAGATGCGTCTCGACGGGCCGTCCAACCCGATTGCAGTCGGCGTCCTCTCTTCGGCAGCTATGCAGATTATAGCCGGTGCGCGGGAAGCGGTTCAAGGCCGCAACGACGCCTCCGGCCCCAGCCTCGGCAGGCCCGCGGTCCCGCCAGGAGACCTTGAGATCGGCCGGGCGGGCGGGCTTGTCGTATCTCTTTGACAAGCAAGCCCTTGGGCTCGCACAATGGCGTTAACGGGCGGGTAAAAACGTTTACCAACGGCAAACTGGCTATCGCCTGGCGTTCCAGCTATCACAAGAAGTGTTTGACAGACGTAGCCGCCCGCGGTACGATGGCGGCATGAAGCGTGATTCAGGGCCGGTCAGAGAGGATGTGGGCGCCGCCATGCTCGCCTGGTACGCCCGGGCGGCGAGGGAGTTCCCCGCGGGGCTGGTTACACAAGCGCAGGCAGCATATATCCTTGCGATCAGCCGCATGGCCGTGAGCCGGCTCGTGGCGCGGGGCCACCTGCGGGCGGTGTATTTTCCCAGGCCGCCGGACATCGTCGGCGTGCCCGTCGGGCGCGATGACCCCGGCTGGCAGGAAGTGGCGGACTCGCTCGGCATCGATCCGGCGGCGGATGTCACGGGCTTGCCCAAGGCCTGCTACGTCTCTTTCGCCGACGTCGCGGCCCTCTGGAAGGTCTCCCGCGCCCGCCAAAGATGCCGCCGAAACTGGGCCGACGTCCTCGCCGCCGTCGGCCTGACCGAGCCCGCCCAGGCCCCACCCGAGCCGGAGACCGAGGCCTGGATGCTGTGAGCCGGGGCCTGCCTGTGCCCTTCACCCGCAAGCCCCCCGAGAGCGATGGTCGCCAACACGAAAGGCACCTTCTGCCCAAGGAAGATGACTGGCGCCCCGAAGATGACGGTCCGGGTGGCGTCTGCCCAGATGAACTGGTAGAGCCCGAGAGCCAGCAGGATCGGGCAGGACACCGCCAGCAGCCACAGCCCGAACCTCGTCAGCGCCCACCCCGCCGGGAGGAGAGGGGGACGGCTCGAGCGGATCTCCGCGTTCATGCGCCTGTTCTCCCCATGCGGCCTGGCGAGTCAGGCCCCCAGGCCGACCGGCAACCATGTGTATAGCGGAAACGGTCGTGTCGGAAGCGCCAACCACGTCGAGGGCGCAGGCCTGCATATCGCATGGCCGCGGGAGCGGTCGCGGCGGGGGGTGAGGTCAGGGCTGGAACGATCCGGGTGCCGGCGCGGTCCGGGCTGGGGGCCGTGGCGGGCCGCCTACGCCGACTTGGCGACGGGTGGGGCGGCGGGCCGGCGAGGGGTGCGGGCGTTCTTGAGGGCGGCGAACAGGGCGACGTGCAGCTCGGAGGCGTGCAGGACGGGCTTGATGATGAGTTCGTCGCCGCCGCGCTGCCAGGCCCGCCAGGCCTTGTCGAACCGTTCGAGGGCGGCGGTGAGGATGATCGCCGGGCGCGGGTGGAGGCGGTCGAAGGCGTTCAGGAGGTCGCCGTCGCAGCAATCGGGCAGCTCGGCGCTGACGATGACGAGGTCGGGTTTCCATTGGTCGGCCCGTCGAGCGGCGGCGTGGGGGTCGTCCTCCTGGACGACATGATGGCCACGGGATTCGAGGTAATCCCTGGCCTGGCGGAGGAAGTACCAATCGGGGTCGGCGATCAGGACTTTCATGGACACGATCGGCTCCTTTGCCCAGTGCATCCAGGCCGGCCCGCGCGGCGCTGTCGGGGGCGTCCCGCAGTTCGCGCCGGCCTCCCGGGGGTTGATCGGCCGGGGGGCGGGCCCGCTTGAGTTAGTCCCACCCGGGGCTGGCGGGGGCCGGCCGGAACGGGTAAAAAAATAAAAGCCATTCCGGTACCCCCCGGGCAGATAGTTGTTTATCCAGACGGGCACCGACCGGGGCAAGGGCCGTGGTGTGGGATGAGAGGGTTGCCGGCGTGTGCCGGCGCCATGGGACTGACCAAGGCAAAGTGAACGGAGACGGGCGAATGGCTGAGCTAGAAGTTTCTGCGGAGAAGCTGAAGGAGGCGACCGACCGGATCGTCTCGACGCTGAAACAGGTGATCATCGGGCAGGACGAGCCGATGCTCCAGGTGCTGACGGCGTTCTTCGCCGGCGGGCACTGCATGATCACCGGCGTGCCGGGCGTGGCCAAGACGCTGCTGATCGCCTCGCTGGCCAAGACCATGGACCTGAGCTTCAAGCGGATCCAGTTCACCCCGGACCTGATGCCCTCGGACATCACGGGTACGGAGATCCTGGAAGAGGACATGACCACCGGGCGGCGGGAGATGCGGTTCGTCAAGGGGCCGGTCTTCGCCAACATCGTGATGGCGGACGAGATCAACCGGACGCCTCCCAAGACGCAGGCGGCGCTGCTGGAGACGATGCAGGAGCGGCAGGTGACCATCGGCGGGGTGACGTATCCGCTGGAGCAGCCCACGTTCGTTCTGGCCACGCAAATCCCCTTCGAGCAGGAGGGGACCTACCCGCTG
>CAZNSB010000178.1:0-7008 GCA_964575155.1 uncultured Planctomycetaceae bacterium
AACAACAACCGGGCCTCGCAATCACCGCCCAAACTGTTGAAGATGGGTTTGACGTAAGGATTACGTCACCTCAGGTGCCGCGGTCAAGGGCTTGCCCTTGGCCGTGTCGGGCCGCCGGGCGGAGAGCACGGCCAAGCTGCGCTTGACCGTGGCACCGCGGGGCGCATGCAGGTGTGGACCGCCCCTTCCGGGACGGCCCACACCGTTCCTGCCGCTTCACGCGGCCCGGCGACACGGAGCCGGGCCGCGCGCGAAGAGCGCACCGAATCGACGACCTGGCGGCGCCTACCGCCGCCGCCGGCGCCTCGCCAGGACGACAAAGCCCAGCGCGATCAACGCCGCGGAGGCGGGCTCGGGAACGGGGGCGTCGCCGCCGGCCCCGCCGGTGGCCTTCCAGCCGAAGTTGTTGGCGAGGATCGCCAGGTCGAGGACGTCCACCTTGCCGCTGAAATCGAAGTCGCAGTCGTTCCAGACGGCGGGCTCCTTGCCGAAGTTGTTGGCCAGCCTGGCCAGGTCGAGGACGTCGACCTCCTCGTTGCGGTCGCCGTCGCCCTTGTGGGCCGACTCCAGGGCGCCGATGTCAATGACCAGGTACAGGCGTTCGTTCCCGTCCAGGTCGATCACGCCGACGATGGAGGTGCCGGTGGCCGGGTCGCCGGCGTCCACGCAGGGGCTGGGGTTGGGCTGCAACTGGTAGTTCCCGGTTGCCGGGTCCACGAAGTCCGGGTCGGACGCGATGCTGTTGGCGTCCTGGCCGCTGGCGGCCTGCCACTGCGCGAGCGTCGCGCACACCGTTCCGCTGGTCAGCGGGTTGCTGGTGTCCATGCCCCACACGCCGGTCTGGGCGCTGCTGTGGGCGTACAGGTCGTTGTAGTCCATCGTCAGCGGCGCGGGGGAGGTTTGGGAGATCACGGCCTGATCCACCAGCACCGCGTACACCGTGCCGGTGCCGCCGGCGATGGAGAAGATGTTGTTGAACACGGAAACGTCGTGGGTGACGGGTTCGGCCTCGCGAATGGAGATCCCGCCCTGCGGGTTGCCGACGATGGTGTTGTTGTAGATGTAGCTGCCCTTGCTGCTGACGACCTGGATGGCGGTGTCGTACCAGGCGACTTGGTTGGTGCCGGTGTTGGCGATGAGGTTGTCCACGATGCGGACGTTGGAGCCGCCGCCGGTCTCGTTGCGGTTGGTCCACAGCAGGATGCCGGCCCGGGCGACGTCCTGGATCAGGTTGCGCCCGATCTCCACGTTGTTCAGCGTCTCGGTGTCGCCGGTGGCGTAATGGGCGCAGAGGTGGATGCCGTTGCCGGCGATGTCGTGGATGTCGTTGTCCACGATGGTCATGTTGTCGCCGTTCCAGGCCTCGATGGCGGCGGCGGCGAACCCGTCGTGGATCTCGTTGTCGGCGATGTGGATGTTCGAGTTTTGCTGGTTGTTGTTGAGGTGGATGCCCTCGGTGCCGGCGCCGTTTCCGCCGATGTCGTTGCCGGTGACGGTCATGCTGGTGATGGGGCGGGAGTAGAGGTTCAGCCCGCCGGCGGCGTTGCGGATGAAGTTGTCGGCAATGATGATGTTCTGCCCGGTGCCGCCGTAGTTGAAGTTCACGGCGTAGCCGGTCACGTTGCGGACCGTATTGCCGTTGACGGTCACCGTGTTGACGGTGCCGTTGATCCAGAAGCCGGTGGTGGCGGTGTCGACGTTGTTGCCGGAGATCTCCAGGCCGGTCGTGGTGGTGTGCGAGTAGAAACCAGTGGTCGTGTTCGTGATGGTATTGCTCTGGATGACCGCCCCGTTGATCCCGCGCAGGTAGTAGATACCGTACTTGGCTCCGTCGATCGTGTTGCCGGCGACGACGCTGTTGGCCTCGTTGGTGTGGCCCAGGCTGATGCCGTAGGTGTTGCCGGCACCCGAGACGCTGATGTTGTTGTCCAGCACCTTCGTGTCGTTGCCGGTGCCGCCGTAGTTGATATAGACGCCGGCAACCGTCGGGGTGATGGTGTTGCCCTGGACCGTCACGGAGCTGACGGTGCTGTTGATGAAGAGGCCATAGACGGCATGGTTGATGGTGTTGTCGGAAATTTCCGAGTCGGCAGCGGTGCTCAAGTTGATGGCGTACTGTTTGGTGCCGGTGGTATTGGTGGCCATGGTGTTGCCGGTGACGGCGGAGTTGTTCAGCGCGATGGCGGAGATGCTGTAATTGCTCCCGGTGATCGTATTCGAGGAGATCACCGAGCCGCTGATGGTGCCGTTAAGAAGGGCATTGTAGTCGGAGGTGGCCTCTGTCACAGCCAGGGTGTTGCCCGTGCAATTGACGTTCGTCCAGCCCGTGGTGCTGAGCGCGCGCTTGGCCCCGGTGACCGTGTTATCCTGTATGGTGCTGCTGCTGACGGCGCTGGCGGAAATGGCGTATGCCCCGCCGGTGAAGGTGTTGCCCGTCATCTCCACGTTGGTCAGGTTGCCGTGGTAGGCGGCGTAGTAGTTGCCGTTGGTGTTGGTCGCGGTGACCGTGTTGTCGGTGTACTTGACGTCCGTGAAGTGGACGGTGCTGACCCCGCGGTTGGCGCCGGTCACGTTGTTGCTGCTGACCGTGCTGGTGCTCAGTGAGTTAAAGGTCATCCCGTAGTTCCCGGAGGTGACGGTGTTGCCCGTCACGGTCAGCCCGCTGGGGGTGCCCTTGATGTACAGCGCCAGGGCGTTGCTGTCGCCGGCACTGAGCGTGTTGCCCGTGACCGCGGAATTGTCGAAGTCCGCGTTGGACACGATGGCGTACCTGCCGGTGGTCACCGTGCAGTCATTGATGGTGACGTTCGTGCAGTCCTTGCCGAACACGATGGCGTCGCCGGTGGGGGCTCCGACGCCGTTGGTCCTCGTCGTGATGTCGAGGGTGTCCAAGGTGAGGTCCGACACGGTTCCATTGTTGTACAACCAGAACGCACCGTAGTTGCGGGCCTCGATGGTCATGTCCGACCAGGTGATCCCGCTGACGTCGCCCGTGACCGACGTGAAGTCCCACAGCCGGTAGTTCGTCGTCTGGTTGTGGGTCACGGTCCCGGGGGTCACGTCCAGGAACACCGCAGAGGTCGGGTCGCCCAGCCAGCTCGTGTCGTTGGCGGGCGCCAGGCCGGCGGGGTCCGAGTAGGAGCCGGGGGCGATGTAGACGGTGTCGCCGACCGTCGCCGTGGACACGGCGTGGCCGATGCTGGCCCAGGCCTGGGTGTTCAGGTAGCCCGTGCCGGCCTGGGCGTCGCTGCCGTCGGAGCGGACGTAGTAGTCCGTGGCCGGGGCCACCGACGGCAGCGCTGCGACGGCCAGGGCCATGGCCGCCACAATCCCAAGTTTTCTTGTGCTGTTCATAAGCATTCTCCTTCTCTCTTGGCCTCCAAGGTGGGTGACGTGAGGACCTTCACGCTTCCTTTCGGCCTCCGTTGGTTCTTGCGATCTCCGGGATCGATTCCAATTGAACTCCACGAATGTATGTCCAAGTGTCCCGCCTGGTCCGAGGCGGGGCACGTCCGTTGCCTCAGGGGGGCCCGGCGCCGCCGGCCTGCCGCGGCCCGGCCGTCGACTCCCGCACGATCAGCCGGGCATGCATCCGGATCGTCTGCACCTGCCGTCGGCCGGGGTCGGCGATCCGCCCCAGCAGGACCTCGACCAGCTTGGCGCCGATCTGTTCGGCGGGCTGGTCCACGGTGGTCAGCTTGACCGCCAGGTAGTTGTCCTCCTCGATGTTGTCGAAGCCCACCAGCGAGAGGTCCTCGGGCACGGCCAGGTGGGCCTCGCGCAGGGCGCCCATGGCCCCGATGGCCACCAGGTCGTTGTGGCAGACGATCGCCGTGGGAAGGTCTTTCTCTTTCAGCAGCCGCTGCATCGCCCGGTACCCGTCGCGCTGGGTGCCCGTGCCGGGAATGATCCAGCCCTTGCGGCAGTCCAGCTCGTGCTCCCGGAGGGCCTGGCGGAACCCCGCCAGCCGGGTCCTGTCCGTGCCGTCCAGGTCGGGGGTGGACAGGTGGGCGATGCGGCGGTGGCCCAGTTGGTGGAGGTGGTCGACGGCCATGCGTCCGGCCTGGACGTAGTCCACGCCGACGGAGTCCACGAAGGGCGCGAAGGTCGGCCCGTAGAGGACCACGGGCAGGTGGGCGGCCGCCAGCGAGCGGAGGAAGTCGCGATACATGACATAGTCGCCCGGCAGGGCGATGACCAGCCCGTCCGTGCGCCCCTCCGCGACGTGCTCCCACAGCCGCGAGACGTCCCCCGGGACCCGAATCAACTGGAGCTGCACGTTGTACCCCTCGCCGGTGGCGCCGTCGTAGATGCCGCTGAGGACGCGGGCGTAGTAGGGGTTGTGCAGGTCCCGGACGACCACGGTCAGGGTGAAGGTCTGCCCGGTGCTCAGGCTCCGGGCGACGGCGTTGGGGCGGTACCCCACGGAGGCGGCCAGGTCGCGGATGTCCCTCGCCAGCTTGGGGCTGGCCCCCGGCTTGCCGCGAAGGGCCCGCGAGACCGTCGAGACCGAGACCTGAAGCTGCTCGGCCAGGTCCGAGAGGGTCGTCCGGGTTCTCTGTTGCTGAAACATCGTGTCGTTGTTAGGCAGCGCGACTCAGGCGGCCGCCGGCGGGGCGTGACGCCGCCCGTCGGCCTCCCTCGGCCGGGGCATGCAACAGCCTGGGGTCCACGACGTGCGGAGCACTTTGTGCGAGGCCCTCCTCTGGCCCGAACGAATGAGCAGCTTCTCCGTAGGTGGACGTGCTCCCAACTGCCGACGAGAGCGGCGCTGCTTCCGGCTCGCAGGCAGCCGCTAATTGTCTTCGCAACCGATTGCGTGGATTCTACCCCACACCGGGGGGTCTTGTCAAGGGGTTAAATGGCCATGATTCCCACTTTCGGCCCCGCCGAGGGAGACACCCGGGGCGGCCCCGGCCGGGGACTCACCTACACGCCGCCCGGAAAAACGCTTATGAAAAACGGTGCATCCCCCCGCCCCGGCCCCCGGCTGCTCCAGGGGCTCGCCGCCCCCGCGGGCGAGGGGACCTGTTTACTTCTTTTCAGCCCCTCTGGCCTTCTCCTGGCGGAGGTACTCGCCCAGCTCCATCATGGTCCGCCCGGTGTACGCCGTGCAGTTCAGCCAGATGTTGCCGTAGTGGACCGCCCCCAGCTCGCCGGGCTTCTTCGGCGGCGACGTCCGCATCCACGTCGGATAGAACCCGCTGGGGTGCTGGACGACCGTCAGCGTGTCGGCCATGGCCCGGGCCTTTTGCAGGTACACGCGCTCGCCGGTGGCCCGGTGCATGGCCAGGCAGAAGCGGGCGTAGTGGGCGGCGTGGAAGTCGATGGTCACATAGCAGCGGTACTGCTCCTTGACGCCGGGGGCGACCAAGAGCGGGTTGTAGGAGTTCTCCCACAGCACGAACTGGTCCTCGACGTACCGCAGGAGCTTCTCGGCGACCCGGACGTAGCCGGTCTCGCCCGTGGCGTGATCCAGCAGGTACAGCCCCAGCAACACCGCGTCGCAGTGCTGGAGGTTCCGGAACGGGACGTTCGGGGTCACGTCGTCCCACTGGTTCTGCCACCGGTTCGTCCGGACGGGGTGGGCGAGCATCCACTTCACGGCCCGGTCGCGGACGGCGGCGAGGTCCTTCCTCCCGTGGAGGCGAACCAGGGCGTCGAGCAGGCGGATCGCGCTGGCCTGGTCGGAGGTGTAGTCGGTGACCACCTTGCCCGTCTTCGCCTCCACCCGGAACGGCCAGGTCCCCTCCGCCCGCTGGGTGGCCTTGAGCGTGTCGGCGAGCTTCATGGCCGCGTCGAGGAACTCCTTCCGGCCGGTGGCCTCGGCCAGCTCCAGCCAGGCCCGGCCCATCCAGCAGGCCCGGTGGACCTGCATCCAAGGACGCCCCGGGTCGCCGGCGTGGGTGACGGGCATGTGGGGATAGGCCCAGTCGGCCGGCGTGCGGGTGCGGATCATGTACCGGCCGATCCGCTCGGCGATCGTCAGCGCCTCCTCCGCCCGCGGCGGCCTCGGATCCAGCCGGGCGTACCGGCTCAGCACCCCCACGTAGCACGAGGCGAACAGGGCCTGGTACTGCGTCAGCTTGTACCGGCCTCGGCCCTTGCCCGGCTCGCCGGTCTTCCACGCCGCGAGCTGGTCCATGACGTGCTCGGCGCACCGCCGCCCGGAGTCGAGGTACCCGCACTTCGCCTTGCGATACCTCCCGGGGGCGAACGGGGCGACCTTGTGGAAGTCGAACCCGCCCGTCCGCCCGAGAAGCTTTCCCCCCGCGCCGTGGGCCTCGATCCAGCAGCGGTATCCCATCCGGGCGGGCAGCTCGGCCCAGACGCCGGCGAGGGGGATCTCCGGCTTCTCGGAGGTCGCCTTCCGCTGGAGCCTGCCCCGCTTGGCCGCGACCGTGATCGAGTACGACCTGGCCGCCGCCACGGGCTCGACCCGGAAGGTCGGGGCGTACAGGAAGCGTTTGGCCCAGCGGTTCCACCCGGTGCGCTTCAGCGCCCCGACGGGCGGGGGAGGCCCGGCCGGGGGGAAGTTGCAGACCCGCACCTGGGCTTTGGCCCCGGCCTGGGGCGGACCGGCCGCGCAGGATGCCTGCGGGCACAACGACAGCATCCAGATCGCCGAGATCAACGGCGCGGTGGTCCTTCTCATGCGGCACCTTCCTGGGAGGTCCGTTTCGGTGCCTTGCCCGGCCGCACGGCGCCTCCCGGTCACTCCACGATCAGCTCGTGCAGGGCGGCGTGGTAGACCATCTTGCCGTGGTATGGGCTCTTTCGGTCGCGGACGCGGCTGCGGATCGGGTCGGTCCTCTCGATGAGGACCCGGACCTTGTTGGTCACGACCGGCGTGAAGCCCTTCTTCACGGGGTAGTCCCGGTTGTCGGTCCATGCGCAGCCGGGGATGTCGCGCCAGGCCCCGGCCTGGCCGTCCCAGTACTGGAACCTCAGCTCGCGGGCGAGGAACTCCATCACCGGCAGGGCCCGGTTGGAGTAGCTGATCCACCG
>CAZNSB010000178.1:7018-9574 GCA_964575155.1 uncultured Planctomycetaceae bacterium
CGGGTCCGTGATCGCGCAGGTGGTCTCGTGGCGGCGGTCGAGGATGGCCCCGGGGTGCTTGACGGCCCCGGCGGCGGCTCCGGCGATGGGCTTGCCCTCCGCCGCCGGCGCCAGCCCCAGGTTCACGTAGTACTTTTCGCTGAGCAGGCGGGGGCCCGTCCGCGGCCCAGTGGGCTTGGCCGGGGGGGCCTCCGGCCCGCCCCCGCCGGCCGGCTCCAGGAAGTAGGTCTTCCCGCGCCGGGTCTCAAACGACACGATCCGGCGGTCCCGCTTGGCGGCGAGGACGGGCTCCGGGCGGCCCTGCTGGCGGACCACGACGGCGGTTCCCGGCCAGAAGGGGTTGACCACCCGGCAGGGGCGCCCGGCCAGCGAGTGGATGCCGACGTAGCGGACGCGGCCCTGGACCATCTCTGAGGAGACAAGGAAGGCCCCGCGGGCCCGGAGGCTCCCGAAGCGAGCCGTCGCGGCGGGCAGGGTGGCGGGGAAGACGCGGACCCGCCCGCCGTGGCTCTGGAGCAGGGCCTCGTTGACGGCCCCGGCGAAGGCGACGCCCTCGACCACCGGCTCGGAGATTCGCCCGCCGTAGGTGTACACGAACCGCAGGGCGCTGACGCCCACCAGCCCGTTGGGGGCCATGAAGGCCCTGCACCACTGCTTCATCATCCGGTCGGCGATCTCCCGCATCCCCAGCCGCGACGCCTGGTAAATCCCCATCGAGCGGGCGTGCTCGTCCCACGCCAGCCGGCGCGAAGCCCAGTCGTCCTCGCCGCGGGCGGCGGCGCCGTAGACGCTCCGCAGCGTGCGTTCGGCCGGCTGGCGCAGCTCGGGGGGCGAGTCCATGTCGATCAGCTCGCAGGGGAAGACCGACGCCAGCAGCGTGGGGTGGGCGACCCAACTGTCGCGGGCGCCGTGGTAGTCCTCGAACATGCCCCCCCAGGTGGGAAACGGGACCAGGTTGCCCGCCTGGTCGGCCCAGACCTCACGCTCCTTCTCGTCCACCCCCAGCAGCCGGGCGTACCCCGCCGTCTTGACCAGCAGCTCCTTCACCCAGGCCAGGTCGCCGTGGGGGTTGAGCTGCGGGCCGCGCCAGCCCTGCTCCACCGGAAAGCTCGGCCAGATGAAGTACCGGCCGTTCTTGTCGGTCTGGAGGAACGCCGAGAAGAACCGCGACACGTCGCGGAGGATCGGATAGGCGGTCTTTTCGAGGAACTCGCGGTCCTGGGAGAAGTCGTAGTGGAACCAGAACTGCTGGGCGACCCACGGCGTGCAGGCCAGGTAGTAGGGGCAGGCGCCCTCCTCGCCCCACTCGGTCATGACCATGGGGTAGGTCATTCCCGGCAGGCCGTAGCCGGGGTCTTTGCTCTGTGTGACCTTCCGCCGGTAGGGGGCCATCTTCGAGAACATGCGGTAGTAGGGCTCGCCCAGCTCCAGCCGGTTGCCCGCGTACAGCGGCCAGAGGATGATCTCGGTGTTGAAGTCGTTGACGTACTGCCCGCCCCAGCAGGGGGTGTTGTTGACGATCCACGGGCCGAACAGCCCCGGCATCTGCGCCCCGGGCGCGAGCACGCACCCGAGCTGGTAGTTGAGGAGGTACCAGACGTTCTCGATGCCCTCGTCGTCGAGGTCGATGAAGCAGCGCCTCCAGAATTCCGCCCAGTGTTCCCGGTGCCGGCGGTGCAGTGCCTCGAAGCCTTCCCGGCGGGCCCGCCCCAGCAGGGCGACGGCCGCCTTGACGGGGTCTTTGGCGTCGCGGGTGGTCACGAGCGTGGCGTAGACGACGACCTCCTGGGTGCGGCCCTTGCGGGAGAGGAGGGCGTGGTCTTGGGCGGCCTCGGCCGAGACCTCCCCGCCGGTCATGGTCGCGGCCAGGACGAAGCCGAAGTTCTCCGGGTGGAACTTGGAGTCGGGAAAGTGCAGCACCTGGTAGACGACGTCGCCGGTGGCGGCGTAGCTGGGCGGGTCGATGTCCTTGCGCTCGGTCGGGCGGTCGATGCGGACCCGCACCGGAAGCTGATCGGGGCGTTCGGACCGGTACCGGGCGACCAGCAGGTTCCGCCGGGCGGAGAGGAAGGCTTCCATCGTCGCCTCGCCGGCGGCGGTCTTGTACGTGCCGACCAGCGTCGCCGGGTGCAGCGCAAGCCGCTCCAGGAAGGACGTGATCGCCCCCCAGGGCGGTCCCTCGGACTCGACGTGCACCCGCCCCCCCGTCTTGAGGCTGTAGGAGCCGGCCGCCAGCCAGCTTCGCCGGACGTGCGCCTTGTACCAGGCGGAGTACTTCTTGTGCCTGGGGCCGGCGCGGTTGCGGATGATCTTGAGGTATTCGGCGTAGCTTCCGCCGGTGAGCCTGCGGAAGTCCTGGATGGAGCCGATGCGGATGCGGTCGGTGGGCGCGCGGCGGTCCCAGATGTCCATCTTGTTCAGCAGGAAGGTGTGCCTGGCGGGCTTTCCCCAGCGAAAGCCCCCCATGTCGCCGTTGCCCAGGGCCTGGGCGTGGTAGGCCGACTCAAACCCATCTTCAACAGTTTGGGCGGTGATTGCGAGGCCCGGTTGTTGTTT
>CAZNSB010000179.1:0-9539 GCA_964575155.1 uncultured Planctomycetaceae bacterium
GATCGACTATAAGGCCATTTACGGACGGCAGTGCCATTCGGGTCAGGAACCTTTTCTGTTGGGGCGTTCCCCTATCGCCCATATTGCCATCTCTTCGTTTGACCGTTCCGGGGGCCGGGGGCGCTCGCGCGGGAATGACATGAACGGCTGCGGATGCTTGCGGCAAGCGGGAGAGGGGGGATTCGCGGCCGGAAGGTCGTGGCGGGGACGATTGACGGCACTAATGTAATATATGGGGGGACGGCGCATTTGCCGGGCAGGGCGGGACGACGCGGCGGCCTTCGGGCCAGCGCCGGGGAGGCGGCGATTTTGCGCGATCGCGGACATTCGCGCAGCGGCTTGCAAGAGAAGGGATTACGCAAAATGTTGCCGGCTGCGGCCATTAGTAAAAAGGCTTTTACCTTTAACCCAAAAACTCCTTTCCCGACAAGCACTTACGGCGAAACGGCCGTGAGCTTTTTTACTTTTCGACGGGCCGGCGGATTCCGCATAACGCCTTTGTGGACAAGCAGTTGCGTGCGTAAACGTGGGCGGGTTGGCGGGTAAAGGCGTTTATCAATGGGTCCGCGGCGGGGGATGGGCGAAAAATTCGCAATCGCGAAGGAATCGCCGGGGTCGGGCGGCGGGGCGAACAGCGCTGGACGGCAAGCCGGGGGGCCGGCGGTTCGGCGCTGCGCTTGCCGGAGGGTGGCCGGGACCTGCTCGAAGGGCTTTGGGCGTCCATCCGATCCTGGGGCGGCGTCAGCTCTTCCTGGCGTGGAGGACCTCCCTGGCCAGGCGGACGAGGCGGACAGGGTCGGTGCCGGGGTATCGGGCGGGGTTCCAGCCGGCCAGGACCGGGCGGCGGACCCTCATGCGTTCGAGGGCCCGGTCGACGGTGATCTCTTCGATCGCGGCGAAGGCGACGGCGGCGAGGTTGCCGCTGCGGCCGATGCCGCCGCCGCAGTGGATGAGGACGGGAGAGCGGTCGCGGACGACGTGCATCATATGCTCGACCATGAATTCCACATAGAGGGGGCAGACGGTGGTGGCGGCGGACGGCCGCCCGCTGGGCGCGTCCCAGGCGAGGTTGGGGTAGATGCCGTCCCAGGTGCCGAGGATCTTCCAGGAGATGGACTCGGGGAGGGAGGCGACGTAGATGACGTGCTGCTTCAGCATGCAGGCGCGGGCGTCGATGATGCCTCGGATGCCGGCGGCGACGAAGGCGGGGACGTGGTGGGGGTGCGGGCAGCCCCCCACCGCCAGGCGAGGATGAACGAAGTTGCCGTTGTAGTCGCCGAGGGAGGGGAAGTCGCGCATGGCCCATATATCCTTGTATGTCAATGTTGTTATGTGTAAGTTCGGGTTGTTTACTTGTAGAGCGTGGCGTCGGCCCATTGGACGATGGTGTGGTCGGAGGGCATCTTGGCGGCACGGACGCGGAGGGTGAGCGTCCTGGCTGCGAGCAGGCCGTTGACCGCCAGCCGCCGGGGCGGGTCTTTGGGCCCGACGAACCCGCTCTGGGCGCGGACCTTTCCATCGACGTGGATCTCGAAGTTGACGCGAACCCAGTCGGGCCCGTCCCGATCGAAGTACGGGCCGTACCAGTGGTCGGGGATGCCGACGATGACCGAGAACGCGCGGAACCCGGCGGCTTCGAGGTTGTAGGTGACGTCGTGGGGCAGGTGCTGCCAGGCGACGGTCCGGAAATGCCTGCCTCGGATGCAATAGCGCTTCTGGCGTGCCCTTTGTGCGCGGTCGAGCGTGGCGGGATCGGGGAGCTTCCTGAAGCCGAAGGCGTGGTGGTCCCGCCGGCCGGTGGGATTGACCTTGGTGCTGAAGCGTTTCATGAGCTTCTCGTGGAGCTGGCCGGCGAGGAGGACGGGCTTTCCGGTCGGGAGGACGGGGTTGCGATAGGGCGGGAGGACGTAGACGGACAAGGGGATCTCCTGCCGGCCCGGCGGCACGCCGCCCGCCGAAGCCGGCCCGCCGACCTCCGTGATGGTCAGCGTGGCCTGGTGGAAAGCGGCGTGGCGGTCGGGGGGTCGTGCGGTCACCGTCAGGATACCCGGCGTGCCGGGAGCGGCCGTGCCCGAGGCGGGCTTGACGTCGATCCAGGGGACGGAGACGTCGGCCTTCCAGGCGAGGGAGGCCCCGGAGCGGTTGATGAAGGTGATCTCCTCGACGTTTTGTTTTCCCATGGGGACGTTGAAGACGACGCGGCCGCGGTCGGGGAGGTTGGGGACCTTCTTGCGTGGGATGAGGACGTCGGGGGGGATGTAGTCGAGGACCTTGCTGACGGTGGCGGTGACGTGGACGGGGAAGGCGGTTCCGCCGGCTGTGTCGGCGACGGTGAAGGTGGCCTTGGCGGTCTTCTCGGGCAGGAGGGAGGTTGCGTCGAGTGTGATGGCGAGGCGGTCGTGCCCGGCGGTCTGGCCGGAGGTCTTCTCGGGCAGGATCCAGGGCGTGTGGTTCTGGAGCTTCCAGGTCCGAGGGCGGGTGGTCCAGTTTCGGAGCTTCAGCGTGACGCGGCGGTTTCCTCGGGCGGGGACATCGGCGGCGATGGCGGTCTTGTCCACGTCCAGGCCGACGACGCCGGCGGCTTCGGCGGCCACGCCGAACAGCCGCCGGCTCCGCTCCTGCCAGCCGGAAAAGAACTCGATCCGCGTGCCCGAGATGGTGACGAAGTAGGTCTCGCGCTGGTGCTCGAAGAGGACGCCGCGTGCCTTCTTGGCGAGCGGTTCGGGCAGGGCCTTTCGGTCGAGTGCCTGCTCGAGGAAGATCCTGGCTTCTGTTTCCTGTATTCCCTCGCGCATGGCCTCGAGCCTCTGGCTTCCCTCGCCGCCGTTTTCTCCCGGCCAGAGGACCCAGGAGGCGACGGACATGCCGGGGATGAGGTAATGCCACGCCTTGCACCCGCGGAAGTAGATGTTCTCCCAGTAATCGGCGGCGATTCGGGCGACGCCGTTGGCCCCGGCGACGAGGGCGCGGTCGATGACCATTCGATAGACGGCGGGCGGGCTTCCGCCGGACATTCCCATGACGCTGCCTCCGCCTCGGGCGTTGAGCAGGAGGATGTCGGGCCTCTTCCAGCCTCTCTGGCTGCCCACCTGGAAGCGGATGTTGTAGATCCTCGAGTTGGCGCGGCAATGGGCGGGGTAGGCGTACCCGTGCCCGCCCGCCGCCCAGTAGACGCCCGGGGCCACCTCGCTGAGGACCACGGAAAGCTCCGGGTCGCCGTCCATGTCCCAGCGGTAGCCCCAGTACATGGACTCCTGGAGGCCTCGGGCCCGCATGTGCTCGTAGAGTGCCTTGCCGAAGGCCCGCCAGTCGGGGCGGTAGGTCGGAGAGGCGTCGGACATGTCGTGGGGGCGGAGGCGGCCGGTGGTTTCGTCCAGCAGCGGGACCTCGATGGCGGTCCTGGTGCCGCCGTGCATGACGAGGAAGCAGATGACTCTGGGCTGGCCCCAGTGTCTGACGGCCAGGTCGACGTATCGGTCCATGAGGGAGAAATCGAAGGCCAGCGTGCCGTCCGCCTTGCGGACCCACTTGATGGGGGAGTCGAGCAGGTTTCCCAGCTCGGTGTTCTGGAGGACGGGGACGAAGAGCCAGTCGTTGCCGACCCGCCCGAGCTGGCGGAAGCTGGCCTCCATGAGCTGGAAGTGCCTCCGGGACCAGAGGGGGCAGTTGTATCGTTCGGCGACGCCGTAGGGGGACTGCTCGAGCTGGAGGACGACCTGGTAGTCGGGGGTATCGGGGATTCGCCAGGCGAGGACGTCGGCGGCGAGGGGGACGGTGACGGGCACCATGCCGTCGGCCTGGACGCGGACGGAGCCGGCGTACTTTCCTGGCTTCGCGTCCGGGGGGATCTTCAGCGTGAGCCAGACGGGCTGGGAGGAATCGGCGGGCACCGTCTTGGGCGCGGCGGGTCCGACATGATCGAAATAGTACAGCTCCTCGGCCAGGGACCAGATTTCCTCGGGGGCCAGCTTCTCCAGGGGCAGGTCCACCGGGCCGTGCTCCCGGACGATGCTCCGGGCGGCGGCCGGGGTGATCTTCCTCCCCCGCCCCCTCCCGCCGCGGAAGAGGTACCCGATCTCGGTCATCGGGTGCCGGACCATGTATCCGACCCGCAGCGCCGAGGGGGGGATCGTCGTCGAGCCGTCGGCGGACTTCAGCGGGCCCGGGGTCACCTTCAGCCCGGTGAGGTCGCGGTCGGTGCCGACGATGATCTGGGCGCAGAACTCGCCGTTGACCGACCCGACGAAGCGGACGGTCCCGGCGGCCTTTCCCCGGTCGGAAAAGGCGGAGGAGACGGTCCGGGTATGCATGTCCTCGGCCCAGACCTGTATGCCCTTTGGGCGGAGCCTCGCCGAGGGCAGGGCGCCGCCCTTGCAGCGCAGCTCCATCTTGAGCAGGAGCCCGTGGAACCAGGAGAAGCTGTTGTACCTGCTGTACTTGAACACGTATCGCCAGGAGTCGAAGCCCCCGACGACGGGGTGCAGGTCGGCGGGGCGGATTTCGACGGCCAGGAGGTTGGTGCCCTTGCGGAGGCGTCCGGCGGGGACCTTCACCGGGCCGATGGTGCGATTGCGCAGCTTCCGCAGCCGCTCCCAGTCCTTCCGGCTGATTTGGGTGCCGCCTCTGGGGTGCCTCCCGAGGCGGGACTCGCCGCGTCCGGGGGCCTGGTCGAAGGGCCCGTAGCAGTCGTCCAGGAAGACGGGGACGCCCTTCATCCTGGTCTTGGTGTGCCTGGCCACGGAGCCGTCGTCGTTGAGCCTGACGTAGGCCTCAAGCGGGTACGCCCGGGCCGGGGTCTGCGGCAACAGCTCGCCTGCGGGAAGGCCTCCGCGGGCGATCTCCTTGCCGTTGAGGAAGACGCGCGCCCCGCCGCGGTACACCAGCCGAAGAGAAACCTCCCCCGCCCCCGCCGGGTCGGGCACGGTGAACCGGTAGCGGAAACACCCCATCCGCCGGCCGAGGGTGTCCACGTTGTCCCTCGGCCCGCTTCCGGGCGTGCCGACCATGATCGACCGGCGCAGGCGGGGCCACCCGCCGTCGTCGAAGTCCGGCGCGGACCACCCGGCCGGCGGGGGGGGCGTGTAGGCGAGGACGTTGATCGGCCCGTGGATGCCCAGGGACCAGGCCTGGTTCTGGCGGAAGAGGACGGTCGCGTCGTCCATCCACGCGGCCTCGTCCCAGGGCTTCTTGCGGAGCTTCCAGATTCGCTGGACCTCCCTTTTCAGCAGCCCCAGCCGCTTCTTGCCCAGGAGCTTCTCGCCCTCGCGCCGGAGCAGCTCGGGGCAGATGCGGTCCAGCCCGAACTGGACGTACGCCCGGTTGTAGGAGGTCTCGTCGAGGATCAGCCTGCCGGCGGGAGAATCGGCGCCGCCCGCGCCCGCCGCCGAAGGCCAGAGAACCGACATCGCCAGAGCCAGACAGGATACCCGCATGATCGCGCCCTTTGCCTGAAGGAGTCATCCGCCCGCTCGAGCGGGGCAAGAGGCCTCCGCGCTCGAAACCTGGCCATTCGTGCATTGAGTTGAACACTTTCGAGGGCGCGGCCGGGGCGGGGGGGAGGAGTCTTTTTTTCCCGGCGCCGGCGCCCATGGGCGGGGGCATTGACTCTGGCGCCGATTCGGTCACTCTTATACGGGACCAGATCGGGAACGACAGTTTAAGCTGCACCTCGGCTGCCGTCCCGTCGGCGGTTTGGATCGGCAGCCGATCTGAGATGACGGAGCCCGGCCATGCCCGCGTCAAGGGAAAGCCTTCTGACCGTCGATCCGGCCGAGAGGTTCGAGCTGTCGCCGGGGCTGTTCATGCAGTTCATGGAGCCGCTGGGCTCTGCGGACGGCTCGGTGGAGGCGGCGTGGGACTTCATCGGGCAGCGCTGGCGGGAGGACTTCATCGAGGCGGTGGCGGAGCTGGCCCCGGGGCTGATCCGCTGGGGGGGGATCTTCACGGACTTCTACCGGTGGAAGGAGGGCGTGGGCCCGCGCAGCCGGCGGAGGGGCATGCTGAACCTGTGCTGGGGCGGCACGTACAGCAACCAGGTGGGCACGCACGAGTTCATCGACCTCTGCCGGCGGGTCGGCGCCGCCCCGCTGATCGGCGTGAACTTCGAGTCCGACGGGCGGGCCCATTACGCCCGCCCGCGCACCGGGGGGGTGCGATCGGCCGGGGCGAAGGAGGCCGCCCAATGGGTCGACTACTGCAACAACCCCGCCAACGCCCGCCGGCGAGGGCACGGGGCCAAGAGGCCCTTCAACGTCCGCCTCTGGCAGATCGGCAACGAGACGTCCTACAGCAAGGCGGGGTTCGACCTGGAGAGGGCCGCCCGGCGGACGCTCGCCTTCGCCCGGGCCATGCACGCCGCCGACCGCGACATCGAGCTGATCGGGTGGGGCGACAGCGGGTGGGCGCGGCGGATGCTCGAGGTGGCCGGCGAGCACCTGAAGTACCTCGCCTTCCACGTCCACTACCAGTCGCAACTGCCGAACTCGCCGCTGAAGGGCACGGCGTATCGCCGGAGCCCGGCGGCGACGTGGCGGCACCTGATGAGCGCCCACGCGTTCGCCCAGCAGCAGATCGACCGCATGCGCGAGCAGGTCCGCGGGACGGGGGTCCTGCTGGCCATGACGGAGGGTCACTTCTACCTCTACCCGCACAACCACTGCGACGTCCTGCGGAGCTGGGCCGCCGGCGTCGCCAACGCCCGCATCCTCAACGTCCACCAACGCAACGGGGACCTGGTCAAGATCGCCACGCTCGCCGACTTCTGCGGAAACCGCTGGACCGTCAACGCCGTCATGATCCCCACCCCCAAAGGCGCCAGCAGGGCCTTCCTCATGCCCGTCGCCCGCGTGATGAGCCTGTATCGCAGGCACATCGGCAGGAGGGCCCTGACCGTCACCGCCCACCCCGGGGGCCTCGACGTCGTCGCCAGCCGGACGGGAAGGAAGGTCTTCCTGCACGTGGTCAACACCCGCCGGACGAGGCCCGTGACCGCGAGGCTGCGGGTGGCGGGCCGCCGGCTGGTCGGGGGGCAGGCGTTCCAGATCGCCGACGACCCGACGCGCGAGATCGACGACACGTGCCCCGGCCTGTTCGCGCCCGAGCCGCGAGCCGTGCCCGCCAGCGGGTACTGGACCTTCCCCGCCGCCTCCGTCACCGCCGTCGAGCTGAAAGTGGAGAGACGCCCTTGAGCGCCGACGAACTCAGCAGACACCGCGTCGCCGAGATCAAGACCCGGCGGCTCCGCACCCGCTGGCCCAGGCTGCTGGGAAGGAACGCCGTCTTCGAGGAGCACGGGTACGGGCGGGAGTTCCTCGTCCGGGAGGTCATCACCGACCGGGGCGCCGCCGGGTGGGGCCTCAGCCGGAAGCTCCCCCCGGAGAGGACGCCCGACCTGGCGGGAAAACGCATCGACGAGCTGTTCGACCCGCACGCCGGCGTCACCGAGCCGGCGGCCATGCCGCTGGACTTCGCCCTCCACGACCTCGCCGGCAGGATCCTGCACCAGCCCGTCTTCCGGATGCTCGGGGCCGGCGGCGAGCCCGCCGTCGAGATCTACGGCGCGGCGACCTACATGGACGACATCACGCCCGCCTACGCGCCCGGGGGCGTGGGCGTCGTGCTGGCCCACTGCCGCCAGGACCACGCCGCCGGGTACCGCGCGTTCAAGATCAAGATCGGGCGGGGGCACCGGTGGATGCAGCCCGACGAAGGCCTGCGACGCGACGTCGAAGTCACCCGCGCCGTCCGCGAGCACTTCCCCGACTGCCGGATCATGGTCGACGCGAACAACGCCTACGCCTGCGACGACTTCCTCCGCTACTTCCAGGCCGTCGCCGACTGCAACCTCCACACCATCGAGGAGCCCTTCCCGGAGAACCGCCGCGACCTGCTGCGCCTGCGCGAGATGATCGAGAAGGTCAGCGGCGGCACGACCGTCACCGAGGGCGAGTCCAAGGCCGACGTCGCCCTGCTGCTGGAACTGGCGGCCGAAGGGCTCGTGGACGTGCTCAACCTCGACATCGAGGGCTACGGGTTCACCGCGTGGCGTCGGCTGGCGCCGGAGGCGGTCGCGCGGGGCCTGCGGCTGTCGCCGCACGCCTTCGACCTGAGGCTGAAGACGTACTACGGCGCCCAGCTCCTCGCCGGCCTCGGCGGCGCGGACCCGCTGGAGGGCGTCATCGACCAGACCGAGGGCGTGGACGAGGCCGCCTACGCGTTCGCAGACGGCGTCCTCCGCGTGCCGGAAGAGCCCGGCTTCGGCCTGGGGCTGATCTGGGGCCGGGAGTACGACCGCCGCGGCCGGGACGATTCCGGACACAAGCTCACTTCCTGAGGGGACGGGAGCCGACGGAATGGACGAATCTGTGCTTATCGACGAGTCGGAGCTGAAGCTCCAGTTCACCCACCCGCCCGGGCGGCGGGTACTGTCTTTCAAGAACTGCGCCCGCCCGTTCACTCAATGGCGGGCAGAGTGCAGGCAGAAGCTCACCGAGCTGATCGGCTACCGGCCGCCGGGGCCGGGGGCGGTCCGCGAGCTCCGCCGGGCGGCGCACGAGGGCGTCGAGGTCCGCGTGCTCGTCATGGGCGTCTCCGAGAAGCTCTCCGTCCCCGCCTACCTGCTGACGCCGGGGGTGGACCGCCACGTCGGCTCGGCGGTGATGGCGATTCACGGCCACAGCGTCGGGAGAGGCGAAGGCTGCCTCGGGCTGGTCGAGAGCGGGTACCACGGCTTCGCCATGGAGCTGGCCAGGGCCGGCCACCTCGTGCTGCTGCCGATCCACCGGGGCTTCGGCCCGCTCCGCGACCTGGCCGGCGGGCTGGCCGACTACCGGCTGGACTACGAGCAGGCCATGCACTTCTCCTACGTCACCGACGCCTTCGTCCGCGGCCGGACCGTCGTCGCCCAGAACGTCGAGGACCTGCTGCGGTGGGAGCACTGGCTGGCGGAGACCCTGTCGGTCGGGCGGGTCCACGCCGCCGGCCTCAGCTACGGCGGGGACCTGGCGCTGGGGTATCCCGTCTTCAGCGACCGCGTCGAGCGGATCTTCGCCAGCGGGAGCTGCGCCTCCTTCGAGGACCACTTCTGCCGCTGCTACAACGGACCGGCCCACTGCATTCCGGGGATCACGAACTGGATGGAGCGGTCCGACGTCGCGGGGCTCAACGCCCCCCGCCCGACGGTGGCGCACTTCGGCGAGCTGGACACCCCCTGCCTCAACGAGCCCGGCAGGGACAACTACGCCGCGGCGTACAACGAGGACGTGCCGGCGTTTGTCACCGAGGCGCGCCAGATCTACGCCGCCGCCGGGGCGGAGGAGCAGGTCGAGCTGTTCGTTACGCGCGGCACCGGCCACGCCATGGACGTGACGGCGCTGCTGTCGTTCTTCCGGCGGGGTGCTGCCTCGGGGGGGTAGGGCGCTCTGCCGCCGCCCAGGGCCGGGCAGCAGAGCAGGCTTGACACCCTGGGGGCCGCGAGACCGCCATCACATGCTTCCGGCGAGGCCGGGCGTTGCCGTACGGGCATGGGAGTTTTGAACTTG
>CAZNSB010000180.1:0-2048 GCA_964575155.1 uncultured Planctomycetaceae bacterium
AGCTCACTTCGCCGATCTCCGCGTACTTGGGAGTCACGGCGAGCTGCTTCTTGAACGGACTGCGGCCGACGTAGCCGCGGGCCAAGGCCACGGCACCCAGCACCACGGCGTCGTCGCCCAAGGCCGACAAACGCAGCACGTGCCCGCCGTCGGTGGCCCCGGGGAGCTGGTCGGAGCCGACGATATTCTCCACGATGGGCATGATGAAGAAGCCGCAGGCCTCGATCACCCCCCCGCCCAGGACGATCACCTCCGGATCCAGCAGGTGGCGGACGTTCAGGCACGCCTGGGCGAGGACCTCGGCGGCGCGGGTCACGACCTCCGTCACCAGTTCGTCCCCCTGCCGGAGGGCGCGCTCGAGCATGCCGCTCTTGATGACCTTCATCTCGCCGCCGGAAAGCTCGGTGAGGACGGTCTTCCTGCCGGCGGCGACGGCGGCGCGAATGTCGCGTTCCATGGCCGTCCGGCCGGCCAGGGCCTCCAGGCAGCCCCGCCCCCCGCACCCGCAAGCCGGGCCCCCGATCTCCATCACCATGTGCCCGATCTCCCCCGCCCCCCCCTCCCGGCCGGTGACCAGCCGGCCGTCCTGGATGATCCCCCCGCCGATGCCCGTCCCGACGAAGATGCCCACGGCGCTGCCCGCCCCGGCGGCCGAGCCCCGCCACTGCTCCCCCAGCGTGCCGCAGTTCACGTCGTTGCCCAACGCCACCGGCACGCCGAACCGCTCCGCCAGGGCCGGCACGACCTCCACGCCGGAGAGGTCCATGTTGGGGGTGACGACGATGCGCCCGCCCTCGGCGACCACGCCGGGGACCGCCAGCCCCACCGCCCGGAGGGCATCGGGGGGCAGGGGCTGGGCGGCCAGGAGGTCCTCGGCGACGGCCAGGATGGCGTCGAGGGTCTTCTCGGCCCCGGCGCCCCGCGGGGTGGGGGCGCGTTTGCGGGCGACGATCTTCCCCGCGGGCTTGGCCAGGGCGGCGAGGATCTTCGTCCCGCCCACGTCCACGCCGAGGTAGCGTTTCTTTCCGCCGGTCCTTTCTGCGGCCACGACCGTGCCTCCGCCGCACCGCCCCCGGCGGCCGGTCCGCCCGGTGCCGACGACTACTATGACCTCATCGGCGGGAGTTTGCCAGCCCCCGCGCCCTCTCGGGCAGGGGCGATGGGCTCGGCCCGGCGGCGGCGGGGCCTGGAGGCATCCGCGGCCCGTCGGCCGGTCATCGGCCCGGCCCGGGCTGGAGAAAGGTCCGGATCGCCGCCAGGAAGTCATCGCCGTACAACTGGAGCTTGCGGTCGCCGACCCCGGTGACCAAGTGCATCTGCGCCGGCGTGGTGGGGGTCTGCTGGGCCATCTCGCGGAGCGTCCGGTCGGAGAAGACGATGTAAGGCGGCACGCCCTGCGCCCTGGCCAGCCGCCGGCGGACGGACCGCAGTTGCTCGAAGAGCTCCCGGTCAAACTCCTCGTCGTCGGCGGGCTCTTCGCGCCGGCGCCTGCGTTTCCGCCCGGCGGGCTCCCGCTGCTCGAGGACATGAAACGCCTGCCGGCCGAAGAGCACTTCCCGGCCCTTGTGCGTGATCCGCAGCACCGGATAGCGATCGTCCGTGTAGGCCAGGCACTCCTGGGCGACGAGGTCGTCGATGATCCTCCGCCAGGTCCGCTTGTGGGTGCCCTTTCCGGCGCCGTAGGTCTTGATGGCATCGTGCCCCAGGTCGCGAACCCTCTGGGTTTCCGCGCCGGTCACGACGTCCACGACGTGGGCGGCCCCGTACCGCTCGCCCGTCCGGGCCACGGCCGACATGACGATCCGGGCCTGCGTGGTCGCATCGACCTGCCGCACCTGCCCCGTGCAGACGTCGCACCCGCCGCAATTGGCCTCGGCGAGGCGCTCGCCGAAATACCCCAAGAGCTGCCGGCGTCGGCAGGCGTTCACGGTGGCGTAGTGGACCATCTCGTAGAGCTTCCGGGTGGCGATGTCCCGCTGGGCGTCGTCGGCGATCTGATCGATGAAATAGCGGATCTTGGGGATGTCCCCGCGGCTGAACAGCAGCAG
>CAZNSB010000180.1:2058-4875 GCA_964575155.1 uncultured Planctomycetaceae bacterium
CGGTCTCCTGGTAGTAGCCCTCGATGTTCTTGGGCAGGTCGGCGTGAAGGACGAAGCGGATGTTCGACTTGTCGATGCCCATGCCGAAGGCGATCGTGGCGACGATGACGTTCACCTCGTCCCGGTTGAAGGCGTCCTGGTGTTCCTTGCGCTGTTGGGCGTCGAGGCCGGCGTGGTACGGGCGGGCGGCGACGCCGCGGGCGGCCAGGAAGGCGGCGGTCTGCTCGACGCTCTGGCGGGTGGTGCGGTAGATGATGCCCGCCTGGTCGCGGCGCCCGCGGAGGAACGACACGATCTGCCGGTGGAGACTGTCCCTGGGGAGGACCTGGTAGAACAGGTTGGGCCGGTTGAAGGAGGCGCGGACGGCGTGCGGGCTGCGGAGGGCGAGCTTCTCGATGATGTCCCGCTGCACCCGGCTTGTGGCCGTGGCCGTGAAGGCCGCCACCGGCACCTCGGGGAAGCGTTCGACGATCATGGACAGGGAGAGATAGTCCGGGCGGAAGTCGTGGCCCCACTCGGAGATGCAGTGTGCCTCGTCGACGGCGAACAGGCAGATGGGGACGCCCTTGAGGACGGCGAGGAAGGAGTCCGTGGCGAAGCGTTCCGGGGCCACGTACAGCAGGTCCAGCTCGCCGCCGGCCAGCCGGCGAAGCACCTCCACCCGCTGGAGGCCGTTGAGGGAGCTGTTGAGGAACTCGGCCCGCAGGCCGGTGCCGTTGGCGGCGTCGACCTGGTCCTTCATCAGGGAAATCAGCGGGCTGATGACGAGGCAGGTGCCGGCGAGCACGTGGGCGGGGAGCTGATAGCAAAGCGACTTTCCCCCGCCGGTAGGCATCACCGCGAAGACGTCGCGTCCGGCCAGGATGGCGCGGACGATCTCCTCCTGGTTCGGGCGGAAGCCGGGAAAACCGAAAACCCGCCTCAGCGCACCGGCCAGGTCGCCGGGCTCGTTCTGCTTCCGTGCGGAATCGGCCATGGATGCCAGCCCCGTCGCCACCTCTGCACGACGGGGGGCAGCTTGGCAGATCGGCCGGGCGGCGTCAAGGCTGAAGCAGCGGTGGTGTCAAACCCAAATAGAAATGTCCGGTCTTAACCAGATAGAAATGTCCGGTTCCGCTTGGACTTGCTCGGTGCCACGCGTTGCGTGCCGGTATCCCCAAAAGCGATAAACTCCGGGGGTCCGGGGGCAGAGCCCCCGGGGGATCGCCGTAACTGATCCCCTGCCACCACAGCTAAAGCTGCCACGACCGGACACTTCTACTTTGGCAACACCGGACATTTCTACTTTGGTATGACAGGCTGAAGCAGCGGTGGCCGGCGGCGGGGCCGGGGCGCCCGGGCCGGGGAAACTGGCGGTGTGACCGGCGGGGGGCGGCTACAGCATCAGGACGAGCGTCACGATTCCGACGACAACGGCTGCGGCGAAGGCAATTGTCTGTGCGTGCTTCATCACCCTGCTCCTGGCTGGCGGGCGCCCGCTGGCGGCGCAGGCACTACAGGGTTGGACGACGAATCGGGGGGAAAGTTCCCGCCGGTCCCATCCGTCGGGTCCCGGACAGCGTTCCGCCCGGTCGGGTCGGCTGCCAGGGCGAAGTCCCGGCTGTGTCATGCCAAAGCAGGCCGGCCGGTGGCCGGTGGCATGCCTACGTGGTTTGTAGGCATGCTTACGCGAACGACCGCGTAAGCATGGCACCTGGCGGCTTTGCCTTCAGTGCGTCAAGTAGTAGATGATGATGTTGACGCCCATGTCGATGGCGGCGTCGTTCTGGGGCGGGCCGAAGAACTGGCGGCACCAGCCGCAGTGAAGGTCGCCGGGGGTGACGAAGGTCATGATCCGGCCGGTGCCCTTTTCGAACAGCCCCCAGCCGCCGTGCTCGACTCCCTGCATGTGGGGCGCGCCCTCGGGAAAGTCGAAGTAACAGTGATAGATCTCGTGATCGTTCGGCACCCGCTTGACCTCGTGGTGGGGGAAGAGCTTCCTGATCATCTTCCGGTAGTCGAGGAAGAAGCGGTCGGCCCGCCGGTTGAGCACGCAGTCGTCGGCGTAGACGAACCCGCCGCGCATCAGGAATTCCTTGAGGTTCTTCTCCTCGTTCCTGGGCAGGTCGAAAAAGCCCTCCGAGGTGGCGAAGACGAACGGGTACCTGCACATGAACTTCAGGTCGGCCAGGCGGACGACGACGGGGCTGTGGCTGACGTTGATGTTGGTCAGTTCCCCCAGCCGCTTCCGCAGGATGACGTCGCCGATGGGGGTGGTGTTCCAGATGTCGCCGGTCCCGTCCTTGACGTGGAAACACAGCCGCGGGAAGTAGAACGTCCCGGTCTTGACGGGCTTGTCAGGCCGGTCCGTCTGGGCGGCCAGGGACGTCAACGGCGTCGGCAGGACGGCCGCCGCCCCCAGGCACGCCGATCCGGCCGCGGCGGCCTTGAGAAACTCCCGCCGGCTGAGGCCGGCCGGCTTCGACGGACTGGATGCAGGCCCTTCCGACATGCTCGGGCCAGCCCGCCTCCACGGGCGCGGTGCAGGCCTGAGGTCCTTGAGGAGGCCCCGCTTCCAGTCTTTCAGATCATCCCGATTCTCGAAAAGCATCGTCCTTTCCCGTAGTGCCCAACGGTACCGGCAGTCGCCGCCCGATGCCATACTTGGGTGCATAAAGATTCCGTGGAGAACAACCGAACAGCCGGGACGGTCTCCTATTTCGCCGGGGCGGTGGGTCGAACGAGGATCGGCCTGGGGGTAGTTGAGCTACAGGCGCGCAATCGGGAGGCGATGCGATGAGACGCAAGACATGGGGAGCGCTCGGCGCTGTTCCGGCT
>CAZNSB010000180.1:4885-9394 GCA_964575155.1 uncultured Planctomycetaceae bacterium
GGGCCGGGCGGTAGTTGGCCTTCGGCTGGCAACCGACGAGCGTATTCACCCGTTTGCCGTTGAGGAAGATCATGACGGTGGGGACGCCGCGGATGCCGTAGGAGTGGGCGAGCCCTGCCCCATGATCGACGTTGACCTTCACGAAGGCGGCGCGGCCCTTGTAGTGCTTGGCGAGCGAGTCAATGGTGGGGGCGAGCCTCCGGCAGGGCGGGCACCAGTCGGCGTAGAAGTCCACCAGGACCACGCGGTTGGCCGACAGCGTCGCGTTGAGCTCGTCGGTCGTTCCGACCGCGCCGGCCTTGTCCGCCCCGGGGCCGAGGAAGTGCCCGCCCAGCCCGCCGAAGCACGCGCCAAGGACCGCCCCGGCCAGGGCGTTGCGAAACTTCAGGTACCCCAGGAGCGCCCCGCCGGCCGAACCGATCAGAACGCCCAGAAGAATCATCGGGGCCATTGGCCCGTCCTCCCGCTACGTGGCGACCGCCTGATCCATTATCCCATCGGACGGAGCGCGGGCCCGCTGAAGTAGGCCGACCGGTCGCAAAGGCCCTTACACGTCCTTCCGCCCCGGTGTATCCTTGGCCCCCGGCAAAGGAGCACGCCGATGCGACGGATCCCACTGGTCCTTTTCGCCCTGCTCGTCGCCGCCCCTCCCGCCGGCGCAGAGGCCCCCGGGCCGAAGAAGCCGCGGCAGGTCCGGGCCAAGGCGTATCACGTCCTGCCCGAAACCCACAGCGACGAGAGCGGGTACTTCTCGCTGTGCGAAGGCAACGATGGGAGCATCTACATCGGCACGGCCAAGTACGGCCGGAACGCCTACCTGGTGGAGTTCGACCCGCGGACCGAGACCCAGCGCGTGGTCATCGACGTGAACAAGCTCTGCGGCCTGGCCGCCGCCGGCTACGCCGCCCAGGCCAAGATCCACACCCGCAACTTCGTCGGGCCCTCGGGGAAGGTCTACGTCGGCTCCAAGCAGGGCTACCGCAGGAAGGGCGACACCTCGACATACCCCGGGGGCTACCTGATGACCTACGACCCCCGCACCGGCGTCGCCGAGAACCTCGGCATGCCCATGGCCGGCCAGGGGGTCATCGACGTGGCCGCCGACGAGAAGCGCGGGCTGATCTACGTCGTCACCTGCGAAGAGCAGCACTGGATGCTCTACGACCGCAAGACGAGGAAGTTCCGCCGGCTCGGGCCGATCCTGACCCCTTACGCCTCCACCCTCGTCGACGCCCGGGGACGAGCGTATGCGATCACCAAGGACTTCAAGCTCGCCGAGTACGACCCGGACACGGGCAAGCTCACCGTCCGCCCCATCGAGGTCACCCGCAAGACCCCCGGCGGATGGGGCACCTGGTCGTTCAGGCGGAAGAACACATCCGCCATCCCCACCTGGATCCTGTCCCACAAGGGCCGCAGCGCCTACCTGATCCTCATGAACGACCCCAGGCTCATCGAGATCTACCTGAGGAGCAAGGGCAAGACGGTCAAGGCCGCCGGCCACGGGCGGATGGTCGCCGGCCCCAACCCCGACTCGCGCTGCGCCCTGAGCCTGGGGCCGAACTGGAAGGTCTACGCCGTCGTCCGCGTCGACAACGACACCGGCTTCGGGAAGGGCTGCCTGCACCACCTCGCCCGGTTCGACATGCCCACCGGGAAGATCGAGGACCTCGGCGCGCTGGCGGTGAAGAACCCGGACTTCTTCAACTTCCCCGGCAAAGGCGGCGAAAAGCCCCCCTTCAGCCACGGCTACCACCGCCTCCCGGACGGCACGCTCACGCCGCTGCACCACCACATGGCCATGACCGTCGCCAACGACGGGACCGTCTACGTCACCGTCATCTACCCCTTCACGCTGCTGCGGATCGACGCCTTCAAGCCGAAGCCCCCGCCGCCCACGCCGGCCGAGCAGTACGTCGACATGGCCCTGGCAAAGTGCGACGCCGCCGAGAAGCACCTCGCCGAGTTCACCAAGGTCGCCGAGGTCGTCGCCGACCGCCACCTCGCCGGCGGGCTGATCGGCTTGCCCTGGAACGGGCAGACCCTACAGCAGGAGCTCATGGGCCGAAGCGGCAACCTCGTCCACACCGGGTTCGAGCGGCCCTGGAAGAAAGGCCGCGCCGACGCCGAGAAGGCCAAGGACGTGGGCATCATCGGCTGGGACCGCAAGCCCGGCCCCAACGACGCCAAGGCCCTGGCCGCCCTGCGGAAACGCGGCTGCTACGTGATCGGCTTCGGGCCCAAGGCGGCGCCCTGGCTGAAGGGGCACGTCGGGCTGTGCGACGCCTTCTTCGACACCGGCTTCGGCGGCGACGACCGGGTCGTCCCCCTCGGCGGCGGCAAGCGCGCCGGCCGCGGAAACCACCTCGTCAACGCACTGCACGGGTGGGTCCTCATGGCCGAGGTCGTCGCCGCCCTGACCCGCCGGGGCAAGATGCCCACCATCTGGAAGGCCTACGCCTACCCCGACGGCGTCGAGTGGGGAAGACGATACTTCCGCAAGAAGCAGTTCCACCACGAGTACGAGGTCGCCCCCATCCCGCCCGGCGAGTTGGCGCGGCGGTTCCTCCGCCGCATCCGCTGGCACCTGCGCGCGTTCCGCCGCCGCGAAATGCACAGGGTCTGGTATGCCGCCGAGCTGATCGCCCTCCGGCTGGAGCGCGGGCAGAAGACGATCGTCGCCTCCACCGGGCACATGGCCAGCTTCTTCATCGGCAAGTACGAAGACGCCGCCTGGGCGCGGAACATCGAGGTCCACCACAACGTCAAGAGCCAGATGGACAAGTTCGCCAAGGAGGCCCCCGAGGCCTCGCTGGTCCTGAGGCTGGGCTACTGCGGCATGCACCGCGACGTGGCGGCGCTGCTGAAGCGGAAGAAGTGCGGCGTCATTCACATCACCGCCGAGAACCCGCGCCCGGAGTTCCAGGGCGACCCGGGCCGGCTGCTCTACACGACCATCGACATGGGCTACGCCTTCGGCGACGCCTGCGTGAGCATCGAGGGGTATCCGCTGCGGCTGTTTCCGCCCAGCGGGATCATGCAGGTGACGGCCTACGAATGCGTCAACGCGGAGGTCCTGGCCGGGCTGTCGAGGCGTCTGAAGCGACGGCCGGGCAACGGGGGGCTCAGGGGCTTTTGAGCTTCACGGGCTCGCGTCCGGGGGCGGCGATGCCGCGCCGCTCCAGCAGCGAACCCTCCAGCCGGTGCAGCTCCACCAGCGCCTTGAGGTAGTTGACCACCGCCTCGATCTCGGAGATCTGGGCGGCGAGCAGGTCGCGCTGGGCCTGGGCGACCAGCAGCGAGGTGCTCTTGCCGACGCGGAACTTTTCGGTCTCGGCGCGGAGCGTTTCGGCCTGGAGCTTGCGGGTGGCGGCGGTGGCGGCGATCTGCTCGCGGGCGCGGTTGACCTCGATGAAGGCGGACCGCACGTCCACCTGGACGAGCTGGGCGAGGTTCCCGAGGGCCTCGCGCGCCTGCTCGCGGGTGAGGACGGCCCGGGTGTGGCGGGCGCGGGCGTCGCGGTTGATCGGCGGGAACTCGAAGCTGACCCCGGCCAGGGCGTCGTAGTCGCGGTGTCTCATCCGGCCGACGGACCGGCCGAAGGAGTCCGCGTAGCCGCTCTTTCCCAGCGTGATGAACAGGTCCATCTGCGGCAGCAGCCCGTTCTTCGTCCGCACGACCTCCAGGTCGCCTCGCCGGATGGCCAGGCGGGCCTGGTTGAGGTCGGGGCGCATGCGGAGCGCGACCTGGACGTGGTTCTCGACGCCGTCGAGGGTGACCTTTGGCGCGGCCGGGGCGTTTCGCAGGAGGAGCTTCCTGGCCCAGGTTCGCCCCCCCGGCGGGTTCACCAGCCGAAGCAGGCGCAGGCGCTCCTTGGCCAGATCGCTTCGGGCATTGATGAGGCCCTCGGAGCGCAGGGCCACTTCGGCGCGTGCGGCGGCCAGCTCGGTCTCCGCGAGCTTGCCGATCTTGACCCGCTCGTTGGTCTCGTCCAATTGCTTCTTGGCCAGTTGGAGGGAATGGGTGTAGATATCGATCTGTCGCTGGGCCAGGGCGCAGTCCCAGTAGGTGGACTCGACGTCCGCCAGCAGGGCCTCGGCGAAGCCCCGCAGCTCGTACTCCGACGCCCGCGTGTCCAGCCGGGCCTGACGCAGGCTCACCAGGTTCACCCGCACCCCCGCCCCGCGGAGCAGCGCCTGGGTAACCGTTAGCCCCACGCGGGTGGTGACGAAGGCGTCGTCGTATTGGGCCGAATCGAGGACCTCGGTGGTCGCCTCGACCGCGACGGTGGCGCCGGTGGGCAGGAAGGCCTCGGCGCCGGCGGCGGCGTTGACGGTGGTGGCCGAGGCGCCCTCGGTGCCGGCGGCGCGGGAGGCCCTTCGCGACCGGACCCGTTCGGCGGAGACCTCGGCGGTCAGGACGGGGTCGAAGACGGCCCGCTCCTCCTGCTCGAAGGTCCGCAGGAGGACCGGATTGATCCTCTCGACGGCGAGAGCCCGGTTGTTCTGC
>CAZNSB010000181.1:0-9391 GCA_964575155.1 uncultured Planctomycetaceae bacterium
GGTCCAGCCGAAATCCCTCGCCCCGCCGGCCGAGGCCCCTGCACCCCGCGCCGCGCCCGCCGAGAAAATCCCCCCCCAGGCGCCCCCGGCGGCGCAGCCCCCGGTCGAGGTGGCCGGCCCGAAGACCCAGGGCGAACGCCTCGCCGCCCGGGCGCCGACCGCGGTGTTCGTCGCCGAGCGGCCCGCGCGGGCGGCACGGGTGCCGCCGGCCTCGCCGCGGGCACGGGCGACGCTCGCGCCGGTGTCGCTGCCGACGAGCATGCCGGTTTCCCGCTCCCTGCTGGTGGCGGCGTCGGCGGCCCCGAGGGCGGGCAGGCCGGTCGCCCGCGTCCGCGTCGACCTGCCCACCCGCCCCGACGCGCTGGAGGTGGTCCTGCCCGTCCTCGCCGGGCCCCGGACCGAAAAGGAGCAGCCCCTCATCGCCACCGGCATCAGGCCGCCGAGGCGTTACCGCCGGCCGGCGCCGCTCAGCGCGGTCCGCGCGAAGCAGCCGGCGCGTGTGCTGAGCAACGCCCAGAGCTTCGCCCCGGCCGAGGCCGCCGCCGTCAGCATGGCCCGCCAGCCCATCGCGAAGGTCCGCCGCCGGCGCCCCGCCGAGGAGGTCTCCGACCGCCTCCGCCCGCAGGCGGCCCTGGTGCCGCTGGAAGGTGATTTGGGCCCCGGCCGGCTGGCGGCGCCCGAGGCGCTGGCACAGCGTTCCTTCGAGCAGCGGCAGCGGCTGCTGAACGAGATGGGCGGGTCCAAGGAATCCGAGGCCGCCGTCAGCCGGGCCCTCGTCTACCTGGCCAAGAACCAGCAAGCCGACGGGCGGTGGGCCTCCGGCGAGGCCCCCCGGCGGCGCAGGGGCCGACCGGACGTCGCGCTGACCGGGCTGTCGGCGCTGTCCTTCCTCGCCGCCGACCACACCCCCGCAAAGCCGGGACCCTACCGCCAGACCGTCACCCGGGGCATCGATTTCCTCCTGGCCCGGCTGAAGCCCAACGGCGACCTCCGCGGGGGCGGGGACATGTACGCCCAGGCCATCGCCACCCTGGCCCTGGCCGAGGCCGCCGTCATGACCGGCAACGCCAAGTACCGCCAGGCCGCCATCCTCGGCGCCCGGTTCATCATCAAGGCCCAGAACCCGCGGACCGGGGGGTGGCGGTACACCCCCGGCGACCCGGGCGACACGAGCGTCTTCGGGTGGGAGGTGTTGGCGCTGCGGAGCGTGGAGAACCTGGGCGTGAAGATCCCCGAGAAGGTCCGCAAGCTCGGCTTCCGCTGGCTGGACCGCGTGGGCGGGGGCAAGCACAAGACGCTCGCCGGCTATCAGGACCGCAACCCCCGCCCGGCCATGGTCGCCGAGGCCGTCTTCAGCAGGATGCTCCTCGGCCAGAAGCTCACCCGCGAGCAGCAGGAGGAGGCCTGCGGGTACCTGCTCAAGCTGCTTCCCGGAAAAAAATCCAACGACTTCTACTTCTGGTACTACACGTCGCTGGCGCTGGCCCAGTTGCGGAACGACGCCTGGAGCAAGTGGAACGCGCAGATGCGCGACCACCTCATCAAGTCCCAGCTCAAGACCGGCAACCGCGACGGCAGTTGGGAGCCCCGTTCCGGGTATGACCGGCGGGGAGGGAGGGTCTACGTCACCGCCCTGGGCGCCCTGACCCTGGAGGTGTACTACCGCTACCTGCCCATGTACAAGCAGGGCGCGCCGCCGCAAAAGAAGAAGTAGCCCCCGGAGAGAGACCGCGGCCGGGGCTTCCCGGGCCCGTGCGACGGGCCGAAAGGCTATTCCCGCAGGGTGGGCTTGTCGGCGGCCTTGATCTTGGCGCCGTCCTCGGCCACGGCGTTGAGGATGATCTCCAGCTCCATCACGTTGGCGGTCAAGTACCGCTCCAGCGCCTGCCGCTGCTGCCGGGCCGCAATCTGCCAGGCCGGCATGGTCAGGGCGTCGGCCGGGAGCGAACGCGGCGCCGGCTGGGTCAGCTCGGCGGCGAGCACCTTGGCGCGGGGGGCCTCCGCGGTGGCGACGGCGGGCTGCGAGGCGCCGGCCCCGGCCTGGGCCGGGGGGGACGCCGGGGCCGTCGTCGGCGGCTTGTGGGTCTCACGGCCGTCCCGGGCGGCGGCCGCGATCCCGGCCGGCAGTTGCCCCCGCGTCTGGTCCTTCGGGGCGTCGGCCTTTTTGCCGGCCTGGCCGGGGCCGGCGTCGGGCAGCTCCTCCGCCGCCGGCTCGCCCGGCGGGCGGGGCCCGCCCTTGCCCGGGCGGGCCTCCCGGCGGACCGATTCCTTCCCCGCAGCCCGCGCGAACCCCCGGGGCGAATCAGCCAGGGCCAGCTCGGCCTCCCCCGACCCCAGCAGGTCCGCCGAGACCATCTCCACCAGCGGCACCTGGCGCACCTCCTGCCGGAGGCGGATCCCGTTCAGGTCGTTGACGATCTTGCGAAGCTGCGGCCGCGTGATCACCACCTTGAACTTGACCTGCTCGGGCGCGGGCCGATATTGGCTGTAGTAGGGCCCCCCGCGCCCCATCGCCTTGGCGGCTCGCGTCACGTCCTTGGCCAGGGCGATCTCCTGTATGCCGTTGGTCTCCAGGACGCGCTGCACGCCGGCCTGGACCTGGGTCATCTCGTCCGGCTTGGTGTTGATGAAGAAGTTGACGGCGGCGACCGCCACGGGCGGCGTCGCCGGCTTGGCCGGGGTCGGCTCCGGCGCGCCCGGACCGCCGGGCCTGGCGGGGGGGGCACCGGACCGGTCGTGAAGCTTCGCCTCGGCGACTCTCTTCCCGTCGGCGGGCGGGGCCTTTTCCCCGGCCGCCAGATCGGGCCCTTCCGGGCCGACGCCCGCTTCCTGGCGCCCGGAGGGCCTGCCCAGCTCGCTGACCACCACGACGCCGACGCCGACGGCGATCAGGACGACGGCGGCGGCGGCCAGCCGGCCGACCCACCATCCCCTCGCCCGGGCGGCGGCGGGGGGCGATTCGCTCAGCAGCCAGTTGCGCTCCGCCCGCGCCAGCACCCGCTCGACCATCCCGACGGGGGCGGACTCGCGGGGCAGGGTACGGACGGCCTGGCGAAGCCAGCGCAGCGAGTCCAGCTTCTCCGCCAGCTCGCGGTCGGTCTTCAGGGCCTGCTCGATCCGGCGAGCGTCCTTCCGGCTGAGCTCCCCGTCCAGGTAGGCCGACAACAACTGGCCAAGCTTTTCGGCTTCCGAAGACATTTTTTCGCTCTCTCTCGCCCCGGCCGGACCGGCCGGGCGGCGGCGACGCCGCTCGATCCCTTCCATCGGCTCAGGCGATCAGGTCCTGAAGCTTCTCCTGCAACACGCACCTGGCCCGATACAGGCGGCTCTTGACGGTCCCGACGGGTATCCGCAAGACCTCGGAGATCTGCTCGTAGTTCATGTCTTCCATGTCTCTCAGGACGACCACCGCCTGAAACTCCACTTCCAGCTCTCCCAGGGCGGCCAGGACGCGCCGGTGGGTGTCGGCCCGCTCAGCGGCCTCGGCGGGCGGAAGCTGGCGGTGGTCCGCCAGGGCGTCCTGCGCCCGGAGGGACTGCTCGTCGTCGCCCCCGCCGGCCTCCAGCGAATAGAACCGCCCGCGGGAACTCCGCCGCCTGTGACTGATTGTCAAATTCGTCGCGATCCGGAACAGCCAGGTATACAGCCGGCTGTCCTGCCGGAACGTGCCCAGGTTCTCCATCGCTTTGACGAACGTCTCCTGGCAAAGTTCCTCGGCATCGTCGCGATTTCCGCACATCCGCAGGATCGCGTTGTACACGCGGTCCTGGTACTTCCGCACCAGCGGGCCGAACGCCGCCATCTCGCCTTCGCGGACCCGCTTCAGCAGGGCCGCGTCCTCGAAGGCCACCGCCTCGCCCGCCCCCGCCGCAGATTTAGACGCCCATTCGCTCACGATGTTCCCGACAAATCTCCCCTCCGGCCGACTGCATCCTACCCCACGCACGGACGCATCGGCAACGTGCAAAGGCCCCTCGGCCCATGGCCGCCCCATACATTGAACCCGCGTTGGCCGAAGGGGCACTGCAAGACTTCCGCGGAAAGGCGGCGGCGGGGACGGGTCCTCGCCGGGGTCCGCGGGGGCGTGATCGGCCCGGCAGGCCGGGGGCGCAGCGGCGCCTTGCGGGCCTCGTGGAGGCGTTTGGCCCTTCGCGCCTCAGGTGAGAGTGATATAATCAGGACTGTCTTGGAGGCAGGTCTCAAGGAGTTGGCCGTGTCTCGGCGAACGATCGCTGGCCCGCCGGCGGTGCCCGTCCTGGAGCCGCTGGAGCCCAGGGTGCTCCTGTCGGCCGACGCCGTCGGCGGGGTCGACTACACCTCGACGCATTCCTTCACCCATGACGCCCTCGGGTCGCACCCCGGCACCGTCACCGGCGGCAGTTCGCAGATCACGGTGGACCTTTCGGCCCTGCCGGCCGGGACGGAGATATACCGGGCGATCTTCGTGCACAACCGCGCGGGCAACACCGGCGGGGCCGACCGCGCCGCCGCACCCCTCCAGATCGAATCCGCCGACGAGCCGGAGAACTGGCTGGCCGCCCTGCCGCCGAGGCACTACCACCTCGACTGCACCGCCGCCGTCCAGCGGGCCGCCGCCTCCCCCACCCGCCAGCTCGTCCTGAACATCGTCTCGTTCGCAGAGTTCAGCTTCTCCGCCGGCGTGCGGATCGACGTGACCTGCGACCTGCCGGCGGCCGGCGCCGTCGAGCAGGTCCAGGACATCGCCGTCACGCACCGCGACGGCGACACCATGGTCACCTTCACGGAGATCGACACGCTGCTGCCGGATGCGAACACCACCGTCGCCGCGTACGAGACGGTGTACGACGCCATGGACGACACGGACGTCGTCCGCTACCGCGTCTACCGCAGCGACCAGCCGATCGACGCGACCACGATCCGCTCGGCCGAGCTGGTGGACGAGGTCCGCCCGCTGTCGGCCTGGAACCCGTACTACTACGGCCTGTACTGGCGGGACAAGGACGCCTCGATCGTTCCCCGGCTGCCGGTGGCGGACGAGGTGCCGGCCGGGGTGGACACCGGCATCTACGTCCGGCGTGCGGGCGCGGCCGGCGAGGGCTACTACGCCGTCAGCACCGTCGTCAACGGCGCCGAGGACCTATCGAGCTGGACGGGCGGCGAGAACGCCGCCGCGGGCGCCGTGGCCGAGGCCACCGGCGACGGCATGGTCCTGCTGCGGGAGAAGAAGATCGACGTCAGCTTCATGTACGAGTCCGACGCCGACCTGTACTACTACGTCCGGTGGGACGCCCCCCCCGACTACAACCTCCCCAGCAGCGCCTTCGACTACCTCGTCGCCGTGCCCGAGGCGCAGGCGGCCGAGCGGCCAGTGGACGTCGCCCTGCACTGCTGGGGCGCCACGCTCAACGGCGGCTACGGGTGGTGGTACGAGGCCGACCGCGGCGCGCTCCTGCTGAGCACCAACATGACCCCGTACGACTGGTGGACCGCCTACCACGACAACTACGGCACCATCCGCCCCTTCACCGACGTCGACGGCAACGGCGGCGGACGCGTCAGCGACTACCCGCAGGACCGCATCGGCTCCTTCCTCGACGACTTCGTCGCCGAGAACTGGAGCATCGACGACGACCGCATCCTGCTCACCGGCAGCTCCATGGGCGGGAGCGGGGCGATCTCCTGGGGCGCCCGGGCGGCCGACCGGTTCGCCTACGCCAACGGGTGGGTGGGCGTCTACATCCCCCGCCAGACCCCCCAATTCAAGGGCAGCTACGAGGGCGTCTACGGAAAGGACGCCTGGGACTGCGAGTACGAAGACACCGGCCTGTCCGCCTTCGACTACTGGGACAGCGCCCGGTTCATCCTCTCCGACCCCGCCCAGGAGGTGCCCTACCTGTGCTTCGCCAACGGCAAGAACGACTCGGCCATCGGGTGGGGTCAGGCGTGGACCTTCGTGGACGCCCTGATCCAGGCCCGCCAGCCCTTCAAGTTCAACTGGGGCCAGAGCGGGCACGGGCAGCGGTCCAGCCTGCCCAACGGCAACGACCGGTACATCGGGCTGACCCTCGCCCGCGACGCCACGCTGCCGGCGTTCACGAACGGCTCGCTGGACGATCGGATCGGCAACGGGGACCCGGCCGACGGTGACCCCGTCGGCGCGATCAACGCCTACACGCTGTGGGACCCGGAGACCTCCGTGGACCGGGTCGACCGCTGGGAGATGACCGTATACCTGCTCTCCACCGCCCCGGAGGACTCCTGCACCGTGGACGTCACCCCGCGACGCTGCCAGAACTTCGACCCCGTGCCGGGCACCGTCCTGAACTGGACGAACACCGACGTGGGCACGGGCGCCGAGATCGCCCGCGGCACGGCCGTCGTCGACGAATACGGGCTGGTGACGCTGCCGGGGCTCACCCTGACCAAGGCCCCCACCCGGATCGAGATCGTCTACGACCCCGGCGACACGCCGCCGGAGATCGTCTCCGACCTGACCGCCGACGGGGTGGTCGGCGCGGCGTTCGCCTACACCCTCTACGCCGCGGGCACGCCCCCGATGACCTACGGCGCGACCGCCCTGCCCGCGTGGGCGGACTTCGACGAGCCCAGCCACTCCATCGTCGGAACCCCCGACGCCGCCCACGTCCACTACGTCACCCTCACCGCCGAGAACGCCTTCGGCACCGATTCCGAGACGCTGACGATCACCGTCCACGCCCAGCCGATCAACCAGGCACCCACCGTCGACGCCGGAGGCGACCTGGAGATCACGCTGCCCGAAGACACGGTCTTTCTCAATGCCACGGTCGTCGACGACGGGCTGCCGGACCCGCCGGCGGCGGTGACGTCGGCCTGGACGCAGGAGTCCGGCCCGCCCGGCGGGGCGAGCTTCGACGACGATTCGGCCGAGGACACCGACGCCACCTTCGCGGAGCCCGGCACGTACGTGCTGAGGCTGACGGCCGACGACGGCGAGCTGGACGCCTACGACGAGGTGACCGTCACGGTGAACCCGGACGGGACGCCCCCTGCCGTCGAGGGCGTCACCGCCGAGACCGACTTCACCCACGTAACGGTGGCCTTCAGCGAGAAGCTCGACCAGGCCTCCGCCACCGATCCGGGCAACTACGCCGTCGACCACGCCGCCTCGGTGCTCGCGGCGGAGCTGGCGCCGGACCAGGCCACCGTCACCCTGACCACCTCCGTCCTGTTCGAGGGCCATACCTACACGCTGACCGTCAACGGCGTCACCGACGCCGCCGACCCGCCCAACCCCGTCGCGCCCGGCACGCAGGAAACCTTCCTCCTCGCCCCGCCCCCGGTCGCCCTGACCTACAAGGGCGCCTTCAAGACCGCCGGCGACTTCGGCTACGGCCAGGAGGGCATGGCCTACTACCCCGCCGGCGACGGCGGCGACGGCGCCCTGTACCTGACCGGCATCTACGGGCGGATCGGCCAGATCGACATCCCCGCCCCGGACGTCGCCGACGACGCCGGCGACCTCCCCGTCGCCAACACCCTCATCGGCCCCACCACCACGCCGATGGGCATCAAGGCAATGGAATACCTCCCTGCCTTCGCCGGCCAGACCGACGGGCACCTCTACTACGGCGCAGACAGCCCCGGCGACTCCCACGGCTGGTGCGACCTCGCCCCCACCGGCTCGCCCCCCGACTGGAACGGGCAGGGCCCCTGGCCTCTCGCCGCCGACAACCGCCGCGTGGGGCATTACGTAACCGGCATTGACCAGGGGTGGGTCGACGCGAACCTCCCCGGCAGCGGGAAGGTGCTGGCGACGGGCTTCGGCTGGCAGGGCTACGGGCACGGGCCGGACCTGTACGCCTACAACCCCTTCCTCCAGGGCGGGGAGACCACGCTGCGGGTGACGAAGCTGATTGAATACGACGCGGCCCACCCGTGGGGCGGGTTCGTCAGCGGCGACGCCTGGGAGGCCGGCGCGTGGGTGACCGCCGGCGACGGCGCCGCCGTGCTGATCGGCGGGCAAAAGGCCACCGAAGACGGCGGCGGGACGACCTGCGCCGCCGCCATCCTCATCTACGACGCCGACGACCTGGCCGCCGTCGCCGCCGGGACCATGCAGACCTACCAGCCCGAGCCCACCGTCGTCTCCGCGCAGGATCAGATGTTCAGCGCCACGCTGCTGAGTTCCATGGCCTACGACGGCGACCGCAACGTGCTGTACGCCTCCGAGTACGTCAGCAGCACCCTCCAGATCGTGCACGCGTGGGACGTCGCCGCCCCCCGCCCGCCGCTGACGCCCGGCGACGCCAACGGCGACGGCACGGTGGACGTGCTCGACCTGGCCGTCGTCGCCAACCACTTCGGCCAGGCCGGGGCGTACTGGAAGGACGGCGACTTCGACGGCGACGGCGGCGTGGACGTGCTCGACCTGGCCGTCGTCGCCAACCACTTCGGCGCCGGCGGCGGGGGCGGCGCAGCAAGCACGCCTGCACACAACGCAGGCGTGGCACCCGAGGCAGCAGGCACGCCTGCATACAGCGCAGGCGTGGCACCCGACGCAGCAGGCACGCCTGCATACAGCGCAGGCGTGGCACCCGGCGTGGCAAGCACGCCTGCATACAGCGCAGGCGTGGCACCCGGTTCGCGGGGCGCCATGCTTACGCCGTCGGCGAGCATGCCTGCACACAGCGCAGGCATGGCACCCGGTTCGCGGGGCGCCATGCTTACGCCGTCGGCGAGCATGCCTGCAATCCCGACGTACGTCGGGACACGCACGGCATCGGGCGAGCCGGCGGAACTGGACGTTCAGGCGGACCTGCTGGCCGGACCGGAGCTGGCCGTCCTGCCGACGCCGCTGGTCTGAACCTGCGCGGGCGCGACCGGGGGGGACTCCGTAAGAAAGCCCGCCGGGGGCCACCCCCGCGGGCTTGTTGAATGCCTAGTGCCTGGTGCCCGGTGCCTCGTGCCTGCCTCTAGGTGCTTTCGGAGACCTCGGCGGGCTCGGGCTCGGGGGCGGCCTCCTTGACGCCCTCGAAGAACAGGTGCTTCTTCCCGTCGTCGTCCTTGGCCGAGACGGCGATCTTGTTCTTGTCCTTGTAGATTCCGCGGAGGATGTCCTCGCTGAGGGGGTCCTCGACGTGCTGCTCGATGGCGCGGCGGAGCGGTCTGGCGCCGAAGTCTCGGCTGTGTCCCTTCTCGATGAGGAACTCCTTGGCCTGGTCGGTCAGCTCGAGCTTCAGCCCGTGCTCGGCGAGGCGCTCGCGGACCTTCCGCAGCTCGTAGTCCACGACAACCATGAGGTCCTTGCGGGTGAGGTGCTTGAAGACGATCAGCTCATCCAGCCGGCCCATGAACTCGGGACGGAAGTGCCGCTCCACCTCGCGCTGGAGCATTTCCTTCATCCTGTCGTACTGGGCCTCCTGGCCCC
>CAZNSB010000182.1:0-9377 GCA_964575155.1 uncultured Planctomycetaceae bacterium
CACCCTGCTCGAGCCCTTCAAGTTCTTCCTCCCCAACGGCGGGCCGTACGGCTTCGTCGACGTCGCAGAAGGCAAGATCGACTGCTACTTCGCCCCCAGGCAGCCCTTCGTGGACATATTCTCCGGGATCCAGATCGCCAGGCCCGCCGGCGTCGTCGTCACCGACTTCGAGGGGAACGAGGTCACCTGCAGCGACAACGTGGAGAGCCTGCACGACGTGGTGGCCAGCGGCGATCCCGCTCTGCACGAAAAGGTCCTGGATCTCATCGCCCGGTGCCGCAGGTGATTCCCGACATGCAGGAGAGATTTGATGGCCGGAAACGTCGTGAAGCTCAGCGACCTGAGCCCTGACCAGGTCCCCGAGGAGTTGAGAGTCGAGGCCTATTTCGACTTCAAGGCGCACCCGTTCGCGCACGAGGCGCTGTTCCGGGCCGAGGGCGTCCAGTCCGCCTACGCGGCGATCCTTGCCATTGGCGAGTATGCAGAGGAATGGCTGAAAGAGACGATCGCCCGCAAGCGGGCGGAGGGCGCCGGCCTGACGGTGCTGGCCAACGCCGCGCCCGGCGAGAAGGCCCGGTCCGTCGGGCGCTTCGAGGTCATCCTCGAAGCGGGCGCTGTCTTTGCCCCGGCGTCGATCGTCGGCTCCACGGAGGCCGATCGCGGCAGCGCGATCTACGTCGAGGCCGGGGCCCGCGTCCTGGGCGGCGCCATCTACCTCGACGGCGGCGCCGTCTACGTCGGATCGGGAACGACCATCGAGGCCGGCGTGGGCGTCAAGGGGCCGACCATCATCGGCAGCCGCTGCGAGATTCGGCAGGGCGCGTACCTGCGCGGAAACTGCATCCTCGGCGACGGCTGCACCATCCGCGGCGAGCTGAAGAACGTCGTCATGATGGACAAGGCCAACTTCCCCCATCCCTCCTACGTCGGCGACAGCCTCTGCGGATACAGGACGCATTTCGGCAATCAGGCCGCCACGGCCAATCTGGGCATCTACGAGGGGCTTCGAGACCGCGACAAGCGCAGGCCCCTGGTGCTGACCGTCGGCGGCGTGGGGTACGACCTGGGCAGCCCGAAGATGGGCATTGTCATGGGGGACTTCAGCCAGCTTGGCTGCAACTCGGTCACCGCCCCCGGCACCTTCCTCCGGCCGTACACCCTCGCTTATGCGCTGACGCTGCTGAAGAAGGGGTTCTACGGGCCTCACGAGGTCCTGAAGAACAAGCCCATGGAGCATGGCGTGATCGAGCGGGCCCCCCTCCAGCCGCTGGAGTGAGAGGCCGTCGGGGTCAGCCAAGATGCGTACCCGAAAGCCAAAAGGCGCCCGGAAGATCAGCCGGTGGCGCGAGCTGCTGGGCGAGGGCCGCCGCGGTGCCCGCAGCGCGCTGGCAGGCATCTACGGCCGGGAGGGCGAGGTCCTGGAAGCCAAGCGGCTCCTCTTCCGACGGGCAGCGGATGCCTTCGCCGAGGCGTTCGGCGCCGATGCCGAGGCCATCCTGGTCCGATCCACCGGCCGGGTCAATCTGCTGGGCATGCACGTGGACCATCGCGGCGGGTACGTCAACCCGGTGGCCGTCGGGGAGCTGATCTTCTTCGCCGAGGCGCGGGACGACGACCGGGTCGTGCTCAAGAACGTTCAGTCCGACCGGTTCGGCGACCGGAGCTTCGGCATCGCGGAGGAGCTTCCCGCCGGCAAGATCGAGGACTGGGACAAGTGGACCCAGGAGGAGGTGGCCGAGCGGAGGGCCGCGGGCACGGCAGGGGACTGGTCAAACTACGTAAAGTCCGCCGTGCTGTACCTCCAGCACGTGCATACCGACGGGCGGGGGCGCTTCCGCCCGGCGCTTCGGGGCATGAACGTGATGGTCTGTGGCAACGTGCCTCGCGCTGCGGGCCTTTCCTCCTCGTCGGCCGTCGTCGTGGCGGCCGCCGAGGCCTGCCGGCGGATCAACGATCTGCACTTGAGCGACAGGGAGCTGGTGGATGCCTGCGCCGAGGCGGAGTGGTACGTCGGCACCCGCGGCGGGGGCGGAGACCACGCCGCCATCAAGTTCGGGAAGCTCGACCACGTCACGCACATCGGCTCCTTCCCGCTGTCGGTGGATTGGATCCCTTTTCCGCCGGAGTATCGGATCGTGCTGGCCGACAGCCTGGTCAAGGCCGAGAAGTCCGTCGGCGCCCGGGACGTGTTCAACCAGCGGGTGGCGGCGTACACCTTCGCGCTCATGCTGGCGCGGAAGAACTTCCCTGAGCACGCGGTGCGGCTGGAGCACCTGCGCGACCTGAACCCGCAGACGCTGGGCGTGGAGGAGGCGCGGGTGTACGGGATTCTCCGTTCGCTTCCCGAGCGGGCCCGGCGGGGGGAAATCCTGGAGATGCTCGCCGATCAGAAGCGGCGGGTCGAGCACGTCTTCGGCAGCCACGCCTCCCCGACCGACGCCTACAGGATCAGGCAGGTCGCCGTGTACGGCGTGAGCGAGTGCCTGCGCTCGGAGATGGCCGCGTCGATGCTGAGGGCCGGCGACGTCCGCGGTTTCGGCGAGCTGATCAACATCTCCCACGACGGCGACCGGGTGACGCGCCTTCAGGACGGGCGGCGCGTGCCGAACGACAACAGCTACCCCGACGAGAGGATAGACGCCCTGGTGGCGGACCTGGGCTCGGGAAACCCCCGGCGGCAGCGGCGCGCCCGACTGTGGCGCCAGCCGGGCGGCCACAACGTCAGCACCGAGGAGCTGGACACCCTCGTGGACGTCGCCCGCGCCAGTCCCGGCGTCGTCGGGGCCGGCCTGGTGGGCGCCGGCCTGGGCGGGAGCGTGGTGGCCGTCGTCGAGCGGGACCAGGCCCACCGGCTGGTCGAGAACTTCGCGCGCGGGTATTACCGGCCGAGGAATCTGACGCCGGCGGCGTCGATCATCCGCCCGGTGGGAGGGGCGGGCATCGGCCTGCCGGTCGAGGCGCCGCCGGGCGCGTGAGGGGCCGGCCGGAAACCGGGGGGCCGGGAGACAGGTGTCATGGCCGACAGCGAGATCGTCTGCGTGATCCTGGCCGGCGGGCAGGGCAAGCGGCTGCGCTCGACGGACCGGCACAAGGTGGTCTTTCCCGTCGCCGTCGTGCCAACCATCGTCCGCACGGTCGGGATGTTCAAGTCCGCGGGGGTGGAACGGTTCCTGATCGTGGTGGGGCAGATGGCCGAGCAGGTCATGTCGACGCTCGCCGCCGAGCATCCCGACGTGGCCTTCGTCTACCAGGCCCAGCCGAGGGGAACCGGGCACGCCGCCGCCTGCGCCGCCGAGGTGCTCCGGGCCGCCGGCTTCGACGGGCAGGTGCTCGTCACCATGGGCGACAAGATCATCCAGCCGAACATCGTCGCCGACCTCATTGGCCGGCACGCCGCCGGCGGCGCGGACGTGACGTTGACAGCCCTGCCGAAGACGCCCGCCAGCACCGGCGGGCGGGTCGTCACCGGCTCTCGCGGGCAGGTCCTGGGGATCGTCGAGCTGCCCGACATCCGCCGCGCCGCCGAGCGCCGGCGGAAGGTCCGCGTCGGCGCCCGGGCCATGACCGCCGCCGAGATCGAACGCAACAGCAAGACCTGGAACGCCTCCCTCTACGTGTTCAAGGCCCCCAGCTTCTACGAGGCCGTCTCCGACCTCGACGACAGGAACGTCCAGGCAGAACTGTACCTCACCGACACCGTCGCCCACATCTGCCGGCGGGGCGGGAGGGTGGCGGTGCTGGAGGTGGCCCGGGATGAGGACCTGATGGCCTACAACACGCCCGAGGAGCTGCTGGCGGTCCAGGAGGTCTTCGCTCGCCGGCTCGCGCGGCGGAGGAGGATTGCCGCCGGGCCGCCGCGGTTGTCCCCACGGTGTTGCCGACCCGCCGGGCAGTGGCTGAAGATCATTGAGCAGAACCCGCCCGGGTTGCGGCGGGCGCTGGGGCGGATCTACGGCCGGGAGGAGTCGGTGCTCACCGAGCGGCGAAAGGCCTTCGCGGCGGTGCTGAGGCTGCTGGTCAAGGCCCACGGCCCGAAGCGGCGCGTGGTGCTCACGCGGGCTCCCGGCCGGATCAGCCTGATGGGCCGGCACGTCGACCACCGCGGCGGCTATGTCAACGTCATGGCGATCAGCCGGGAGGTCGTCATCGCCGCGGCCCCGCGGGAAGACGACGCCGTCACGCTGACCAACGTCCACCGCAGGGAGTTCCCCAGCCGAAGCTTCCGCGTCGGCGAGCTGCTCCGCGCCGCCGACTGGATGGACTGGATGGACTATATCAACTCCGCCACGGTCCGGCAGGTGCGGGACGCCTACCGGGGCGACTGGAGCAACTACGCCAAGGCCGCCGTCCTGCGCCTCCAGCACGCCAGCCCGGACCACCGGCTGAAGGGGATGGACTGTGCGGTCGCCGGCGACATCCCCGTGGGGGCGGGCCTGTCCAGCAGCTCCGCCGTCGTCGTGGCCGTCGCCGAGGCGGCCGTCGCCCTCAACGGGCTCAACGTCACCACGCAGCAGTTCGTGGACCTCTGCGGGGAGGGGGAGTGGTTCGTGGGCTCGCGCGAGGGCAGCAGCGAACACGCCGCCATTCGCGCGGGCCGGCGCGGGCGCGTCGCCCGGGTGGGCTTCTTCCCCTTCCGCATCGAGGAGACGGTTGCCTTCCCTGACGGCCTGTCCCTGGTCATCGCCAACAGTCTCGTCCGCGCCTCCGGCGGCGAGGGGGATCGGGACACGTTCAACCACCGCGTTGCCACCTACACGCTGGCCGAAATGCTGCTGAAGAAACGCAGCGCCCTCCTGCGCTCCATGGAGCACCTGCGCGACGTCAACCCCGAGGCCCTGGGGGTCTCCCCGGCGGAGGTGTACCGGGCGCTCAAGCGGCTGCCCCGGCAGGTCAGCCGGCGAAGCGCCGCCCGCCTGCTGCCGGAGGCCCGCCGCGAGCTCGAAGAGATCTTCGCCACCCACGCCAACATCGGGCCCTACCCCCTGCGGGACGTCGCCATGTACGGCATCGCCGAGTGCCGCCGCAGCGACATGTTCACCGGGCTGCTGCGGCGCGGAAAGTTCGACCACGTCGGCACGCTGATGCGGATCAGCCACGACGGCGACCGCGTGGTGCGCTTTGCCGGCAGGCGGGCGGTCGCCCATGCCCCTTCCCACAGCGACGCCCGGCTGGGCAGCCTGATCCGCGACGCGGCGAGCGAGAGCCCCGCCCGCCGCGCCCAGGCCGCCCTGTGGGCCCAGCCCGGGCGGTACGCCTGCTCGACCCGCCAGATCGACCGGATCGTGGACCTCGCCTGCGCCGTCCCCGGCGTGGTCGGCGCCCAACTGGCCGGGGCGGGACTGGGCGGCTGCGCCATGGTCCTGGCCCGCAGCGACAGCCTCCGGCCGTTGATGTCTGCCTTGCGAAAGGGCTACTACCGTCCGCGGAAGCTCCCCTTCGACGTCCACGTCTGCCGCCCCGTCGCCGGCAGCGGCGTCATGACGGTCTAGCCGGCCGGCCTCGTCTGCGGGCGCGGGCGCAGCCAGTTGGGGTGCTTTCGCCCGGTGATCTTTCGCAGTGCGGCGAGGGCGTCCTTGCGGATGGTATAGTCGGTCGTGCGTGCGCCCAGCAGCAGCGCCGGGACGCACTCCTTGGTGGCGATCTGCGCCAGCGTGCGGACGGCGTAGAGGCGGACGTTGCGGTAGCCCCTGCGGAGGGTCTCGGCCATGACGGGGATGGCCCGGGGGTCGCGGATTTCTCCGAGTGCCTTGACGGCGCGGTTGCGGACGTCGTGGTTGGGGTCCCTGGCGGCGGCGATGAGGGCGCCGACGGCCTGGGGGCACTTGAGCCGGTGGAGGCCCTTGGCCGCGCCCAGGCGGGCCCACTCGTGCTCTTTGCCGGGCAGCGCCAGCAGGGCGATCAGGGGCTTGACGGCCGCGGCGGGGTCGATTTTGGCGACGGCGTCCCCGGCCGCCGCGGCGAACTCCTTGCCCGCGCCGGGCTTGTTCATTTCCGCCAGCAGGGGCTGGACGGCGCGCCCGTCGCGGAGCTTCCCGAGGGCCTCGGCCGCCGCCGCGGGCAGGCTCCCCCGGCCCTGCTTCAGCGCCGAGATGAGGGCGGGGCCGGCCCGGCGGCTGCCGATCTCGCCGAGTGCCAGCGCGCAGGTGCAGGCGAAGTCGCCCTCGCCGGTGAGCCCGGCCGTCAGGGCACCCACGGCGGCGGCGGCCCTCATCCGCCCGAGGGCGATGGCCGCCGCCAGGGCTTTTCGGCGGGGGCGGGCCTGCGGATCGCTCCGGCTGGTCGTCGCCGGGCGGGACAGGCCGCTCTTGAGCATCGCAAGCAGCCTGGCTTCCTCTCTCGGGTCGACGATCGCGCCCATGCCCTCGGTGATGTCCCATCGCCGCCGCCAGGGCCTTGTGTCCGGCAGGGCCGTCAGGATTGACGAGAAGGCCTCCTTCGCCCGCACCTGGATCAGTGCCGTGACGGCAGCGTCGCGGACCGGCTGTTCGGGGTGCTTGAGGACGTTGATGAGGGGCCCGGCTGCCCGGGCGTCCTTGATCTTTCCCAGCGCCTCGGCGGCCTGCGCGACGGCGCGCGAGTTCTCGTCTTCCAGCAGCTCCAGGAGGACATTACCGGCCCGGGGGTCGCCGAGGTTTCCGAGCGCCTTGGCGGCCTCGGCCCGCAGCCGGCCTTGCCAGCGTTCGGCGTGCGACTTCGTCGGTGCCGGCCGGGCCAGCCGGCCGCGAATCGTCCGGATCAGCGGCGCCACCGAGCGCCGGTCGGGCATCTCCTGGAGGGCGTACAGCGACGCAATGACGACGATGAGCTCCTCGTCATCGAGCGTGCGGTACAGGGCGGGCAGGCCGCGCTTGTCCAGCGCGAGATGGAGTGCGTACACGGCCGAGTGGCGGACCGGCCTCTCCGGGCAGCGGGTCTTCTCAATGATGAGCTTCAGCGCCTCGTCGCCGCCGATCCGCCCGAGGGCCTCGACGGCGATGTAGCGGACCCTCGGGTTGGTCGAGCCCAGCGCCTGCTTCAGCGCCGGCACGGCGGCCGGGTCGCCGATCGCGCCGAGCATCGTCGCTGCGGCGTAGTGGGCACTGGCTTGCTCGGGCGACCGCAGGGCGTCGCTGAGCGGGCCGATCGCGTCCCGCGGCGGGTAGTTCCCCAGGGCATACGCGGCCGCTTCCGCCGCGGGCCGGTCGGTCTTGAGGATCTTGATCAGCACCGGCAGGGCGTGCGGGGGCGCGAAGCGGCTGATCCCGTGGATGGCCGTCCGGCGGACGGCGTAATCCTTGTGCCCGAGCGCCTCCATCAGGGGCTCGACCGTCCGCGGATCGTCGAAGCCGACGATGGACCGGGCGATCTCCGGGGCTACAAAGCGGTGCTTCTCGCTCCGCAGCCGGGAGATCAGGATGTCCAGCATGCCCGGGTCCTTGATCCGGCGAAGCTGCCTGACGGCGAGAGACCGCATCCGCCAGTCCTTGTGGTCCAGCAGGCCGACGAGCGGGCCCAAGGCGCGGTGGTCGATCTTGACCCGCCCGAGGCCCCTGGCGGCCTCGGCGGCCAGGTCGGCCTTGGGATCCTTCAGCAGCGCGAGGTAGGCTTCATAGGTGAGGTGTTCGCCGAGCTTGTGAATGGCCGCCAGGGCGGCCCGGCGGACGGAGGCGTCGGGGTCGTCCAGCAGCGCCCGCAGGGGCTTGACGGCCTTCTTCTCTCTCGCGCCGGCGAGCAGGCCGGCGGCGATCCGGCGGCGGGCGGGGGGGTCCTGGCCGAGCATGCCGAGCAGCGTGTCGGTGAGCTTGGCGGGGAGCTTCTTGCCGGCCGGCGCCGACCGCCCCAGCAGCCGCTCGGCCACCTGCCTGGTCAAGGCGTTGCGGCCGTCGAGCGCCTTCAGCAGGGGTGCGATCATTTCCGTGGGAACGCTGCTGACATTTCCCAGCCCGGCGGAGGCGGCCCGGCGGACCGCCGGCGACTTGCTGGACAGGGCCGCCAGCAGCGTCTTCAGGCTGCCGGCGGGGTTGAGGTTCGCAAGCGCCTGGACGATCGCCAGTCGGACGACCGGATCGGGGTCGTCGGCCGCCGCCACCAGCGCCGGGACGGCCTTGCCGGCGCGGAGGTTCCGCAGTGCCTCGGCCGCGTCCTGCCGCACGCGCCAGACGGGGTCTTTCAGCAGCCTTGCGATCGCCGGAGCCGAGGCCGTGTCGTTGAAGCTCGCCAGCTTTCGCGCCGCGGCGGCGCGGGCGGGCCAGTCCTCGTGCTTCAGCGCCGCCCGCAGCGCCGGGATGACCGCCTTGGCCGGGAATGTGCCGAGCTGCCTCTCGGCGGCCTGGGATTCTTTCTCGTCGTAGGAGCCGAGCTTGGCGATCAGCTCGGCCACGGCGTCGTCGAGGGCGGGGCGGCTCTGCTGGCCGGGCGCGTAAACTGTTGCCAAGAAGATAATAATGGCAAGAGCCCAGGCTGTGGAGGGACGTTTCACCGGGGCACGCCTTTCCCGCGATCCATTGTACGCCATTCGAGAAGTCTTCGAAAGTGCCCCCCTTCGCCCCCGGACGCTGCCAAAACCGTCCCCTCCGATAGCCGATAGGGACAGCACGGACGTATTATGTAAATGGAGCGCTCATCATGTGCGGAATCGTCGGCTACATCGGTCGGAAGAAGGCCACGCCCATCCTGATCGAGGGTCTGAAGCGGCTGGAGTACCGCGGGTATGACTCGGCCGGCGTCGCGGTGATCCACAACGCCGCCGTGCACGTGAGCAAGTGCGCGGGGCGGATCGCCGGGCTCGCCGATCGGATGGCCGGGGGCTTCGCGGGCGGCGAGGGAACGGTGGGCATCGCCCATACCCGCTGGGCGACCCACGGCGGGCCCACCGAGGCCAACGCCCACCCCCACCTGGACTGCCGCGGGCGAATCGCCGTCGTCCACAACGGCATCATCGAGAACTACGCCGCCCTCAAGCAGGTCCTCCAGCAGAAGGGACACAGCTTTCGCTCCGAGACCGACTCGGAAGTGCTCGCCCACCTGATCAGCGAGTTCTACCACAACAACGGCTGCCACAGCCTGGAAGAAGCCGTCCGCATGGCCCTGCACGAGATCGCCGGAACCTACGGGCTGGCGGTGCTGTCCGCCGACGAGCCGGACAAGCTCGTCGCCGCCCGCAAGGGCTCGCCGCTGATCATCGGCGTCGGGGCGGATGAGTACATCGTCGCCTCGGACGCCGCCGCCATCATCGAGCACACCGTCAACGTCGTCTATCTCAACGACAACGAGGTGGCCGTCATCAGCCGGGATGGCTTGCGCACGCTCACCCTCGACAACGTGCCCGTCTCCAAGGAAGTCCAGCAGATCGAGTGGTCGCTGGAGCAGATCGCCAAGGGCGGCTACGAGCACTTCAT
>CAZNSB010000183.1:0-503 GCA_964575155.1 uncultured Planctomycetaceae bacterium
CAGCGGACGCAGGGGTTGGGCGTCCGCCCGCGGGCGTACTCGGCGGCGAAGTAGTCGATGATGCGGGCGAAGTCCCTCCCGGCGTCGAGGACGCACAGGTCGATCCCGAGCCTGTCGGCAACCCGGCGGGCGTCGGCGGCGGCGTCCGGCCGGCCGCCGCCGGCCGAGACGCCCAGGCGCAGGAACACGCCGGTGACCTGGAAGCCGGCCTCACGCAGCAGATACGCCGCCACCGAGCTGTCCACCCCCCCGCTCATGGCGACGAGGACCTTGTCCGGGGTCCCGCTCATCGCGTTCATTGTACCCGTCAGCGCACCGATCCCTAAAGCCCACGGCCGGGGGCCTGCATGCCGGCAGGCAGGTCCGCGGGCCTTAACGTCCCCGGCGCCGATGGACGATATGAAGGCAGCCGCGGTTTGACAAAGCGGCCCGACGCGAGTGTAGTATCCGACCATGAGTGGACCCGCTCCAACCGACGCCCCCGCCGCTCCCGCCTGCCCGCG
>CAZNSB010000183.1:513-9355 GCA_964575155.1 uncultured Planctomycetaceae bacterium
GTTCTGCGCCCACTGCGGGGGTCGGCTGGGGGAGCGGCGCAAGGTCGCCTGGTGGCACCTGCACCGGAGGCTGTACGACTGGACGCTGGCGTGGGCGTACCGCCCGTCGGCGACGGTGTCGCTGTTCGTCATCAGCTTCACCGAGAGCATCATCTTCCCCGTCCCGCCCGACGTGCTGCTGGTCCCGCTGGTGCTGGGCAACCGCAGGAAGTGGCGGCGGTACGCCTTCTTCTGCAGCCTGGCCAGCGTGCTGGGGGCGATTGCGGCGTACGTGATCGGCTGGCTGGCGTGGGAGCGGATCGACCAGTTCATGTACGCCTGGTTCGGGTGGGCGGGGCTGACGGAGGAGAACTTCACCCGGATCGCCACGCAGGTCGCGGGGACCGACTACCGCGTGTGGGTCTTCTGGACGGTCTTCACCGCCGGGGTCACGCCGCTCCCGTTCAAGGTCTTCAACATCTTCGCGGGGATGTTCGGCACCAGCGAGCAGGCCCTCAACCCCCCCCTGTTCTTCGGGTGGTTCCTGCTGGCCGCCGTCGTCAGCCGGTCGCTGCGGTTCTTCCTGCTGAGCTGGCTGATGAAGGTGTTCGGGCCGAAGGTCACGCCGTTCATCGAGAAGTACTTCAACTGGCTGTCGCTCCTCTTCGCGGTGCTCCTGGTCGGCGGATTCCTGGTCATCAGGTACGTCAAGTGATTTCGGGCCGACCGACCCCATCCGCAACGGCACTCGCCTGGATCGTGAACCCCCCGCTCCCGCGGGGGGCTGCTGTCCCTCCACTCGCGAAGACTGCTCAGGCGCTCTCGAGCACCGGTCCGCGACGACGCCCGCTGATGGGCGGAAAGCAGCCCCCCTCGGAAGAGGGGGGTGCGGCTCGCGCGGAGGCACGACGGCCTGCGAAAGCTCCGGCGTGACGGTCAGGTCCGCCCGCAGGGATCAGCCCGACTTCGGCTGCGGCGCCGCGCCGGGAGCGCCCGCGGGCGCCCTGGCGTTGCGCTGGCCCCCGAAGCCGTTCTCCTCGGGCGGGCCGTTCTTCTTCTGGGAGGGGTACTGCACCCGCCCGTGGTAGATGCCGGCCAGGCTCTTGGTGAGCGAGGCCTCGATCCCGTGGACCTCGCGCAGCGTCAGGTCGCAGTCATCAAGCTGCCCGTCGGTGAGGCGCTTGGAGATGACGGCGTAGACCTGCGTCTCGATCCGCCCGGGGGTGGGCTCGGGCATGGCCCGAACGGAGGACTCGCAGGCGTCGGCGAGCATGAGGATGGCGGCCTCGGGGGAGCGGGGCTTGGGGCCGGGGTATCGGAACTCCACCTCGTCGGGGGCGGGCTTGGCATCGAGCTTGCGCTGCTCGGCGGCGGCGTGATAGAAATACTCCACCAGCGTGGTGCCGTGGTGGGTGGTGATGAACTCGTGCAGCTCCCTGGGCAGCCCGTACCGCCGGGCCAGCTCCAGCCCGTCCTTGACGTGGCCCTTGATGACGAGCAGGCTCATGGCCGGGGAGAGCTTGTCGTGGGGGCTGGGCCCGGTCTGGTTCTCGTTGAAGTAGTCGGGCTTGTTGATCTTCCCGACGTCGTGGTAGTAGGCCCCCACCCGCGCCAGCAGCCCGCGGGCGCCGACGGCCTCGGCGGCGGTCTCGCACATCGACCCCAGCATGAGCGAGTGGCTGTAGGTCCCGGGGGCCTCCAGCGCCAGCCGCTTCAGCAGCGGCTTGTTGGCGTCGCACCACTCCAGCAGGGTCAGGGAGGTGGCGATGCCGAAGATCCGCTCGATCAGCGGCAGGACGCCCTGGGCGAGGAACCCGGCGGCGAGGGCGGCGCCGGCCGCCCAGCAGGCCGGCTCCAGGGCGAAGCGCGCGGGCACGCCCCCGGCCGCTTCCACCGCCCAGACCGCCGCGAAGACGGCCACCGCGGTGACCCCGCCGGTCTCGATGAGCTTGCTGCGGGTGCGGACCTCGCGGAGCTGGAAGACGGCGGCGGCCGGTGCCGTCCACAGCACCAGCAGCTCCCCCAGCGCCAGGCGAAGCTGGAGGGCGGTCAGCACCACGAGGGCCCCGGCGAGGGCGAAGGCGAAGCGCTGGTCGTAGACGATGGCGAGGATGACGGCGGCCATGAGGACGCCGAAGACGGCGAGGTGCGGGTTCAGCCCGCCGGCGCCGACGGTGCCCTTGCTGTACAGCAGCATCAGCACCAGCAGGGCGGCGATGGAGAAGCCCCTCAGGGGGTTCTTCACGATCCGCGGGCGGTACTTGAGCACGTACAGGCAGAGAAGGACGACGACGGCGGCGATCATGGCGCCCCGCCCGAGGAGCACGCCGAGCCCGCGGAGGGGGTTTTCTTCGGCCTGTCGGCGTAGGAAGGCGTGGTGCTCGGCGGCGAGCAGCATCCACCCGCCGCGGCGGAGGGTGGGCTGGTCGGCGTGGGCGAGAAGGAGGCTGCCGGCCTTGAGAAGCTCGGTCTGGGGGCGGATGGCGTTTCGGGCGGCCCGCTCGGCGGCGGCGGTGGCCTCGGCGTCGATGCGGAAGACGGGCACGCCGGCCGCGAAGGTCATCTGCATGTAGTGCGTGATGTTGTCGCGAATGCGGGCGTCGAAGTGCCCGCCGGCCGAGGCCAGGAAACGGTTCAGGTCGCCGGTGCTCTCCAGGCTGAGCAGGCGGCTCTTGGGGGCCGTCCGCACCCCCGGCCCGATCCGCACCCGCACCTGCTGGGTGTGCTTGTTGTGGTAGGCGCCGCTGTAGTCCTCCCCGGTGACGACGTACCGTCCGGTGAGGTTCTCCCCCAGCGTCTCCACCTGCCGGTTGTAGACCTCCGCCTCCTCGGGCACCGCCAGCCGGGCGAAGTCGGCCAGATCCGCCGGGGTGTGGATGTCGAACGACTTGCGAAGCCCCTCGTCCACATCGGCCGGCCGGGTCGTCGAACGCAGCTTCCCGGGCAGGTTCTGGATCTCCCCGACGATCCGCTGGAGGGCCTGCTCGTCGAGGCGGATCACCGCCGGGGTCCTCTTGGCCTCGGCGTCGCGCTTGCGGGCGGTCTCCTGCTGGGAATAGATGCGGAAGTCGACGCGGGCGTGGACGTCGCGCGGGAGGTACCCGCCGAGGCGGTAGGGCACCGGCTCGAGGGGCGCCACGTCGAGGGCCAGCACGGCCGCGTAGAAGGCGCCGGCCAGCAGGGCCGACCCCACCCCGCCGGCGGCGCGGAAGCGCCGCCACCGGGTCGGACCCGCCGGCGGGCCGTTCCTCCGCCCCTCGAGCCGCCGGGGACGGGACTTTTTACCGAAAGGCCACATGCCTCAAGAAGCACCCGATTGCCAGCAGGGGGGAGGGTTTGGCTCCGTCCGTGGCCCGCCCGGGGCCTACTGGTCCGCTGTTTCGCGTGTCCGCTCTTCTCCGTAGGCCTCGACGATGTTCTGGACCAGCCGGTGGCGAACGATGTCGTCCCGGTCGAGGCGGATGAAGACCAGGCCCTTGATTCCCTTCAGCCGGCGCTGGGCGTCGATCAGCCCGCTGGTGACCCCCTCGGGCAGGTCCACCTGGGAATCGTCGCCGGTGATCATCATTTTCGACCCGTGCCCCAGGCGGGTCAAGAACATCAGCATCTGGGCGGCGGTGGTGTTCTGGGCCTCGTCCAGGATGATGACCGAGTCGTTCATCGTCCGCCCCCGCATGAAGGCCAGCGGGATGACCTCGATGATGTCGTTGGACATGAAGCGTTTGCTCTGCTCGAACTCCATCATGTCGTGGAGGGCGTCGAAGAGGGGTCGGAGGTAGGGGTTGACCTTGGCCTGCATGTCGCCGGGGAGGTAGCCCAGCTTCTCGCCGGCCTCGACCGCCGGGCGGGCCAGGATCATCCGCCTCGCCCGCCCGTTCTTGAGCATGTGGACGGCGAGGGCCACGGCGAGGTAGGTCTTTCCCGTTCCCGCCGGCCCGGTGCAGAAGACCATGTCGTGGGTTCGGATGGCCTCGACGTATCGGCGCTGCCCGGGCGAGCGGGGGCCGACGACCCGCCCGCTGTAGACCGCGATCCGGTCCGGCGTGTCCTCGTCGGCGCCGGCAGCGGCCGCCGACAGGGCCTCCGCCACCGCCTCCGAACCCAGCCGGGGGCTGCTCCGCATCCGCCGCTGAAGCGCCGAAAGCACCGCCGCCGCCCGGGAGACGTTCTCGGCCGGACCGGTGATCTTCACGGTCCCGGCCCGGGCGAACATCTGCACGCCCAGGGCCTCCCGGATCGCCTTGAGGTTCGCATCGGCCGGGCCGAACAACCACCGGCTCTGCTCCGGACGCTCCAACGTGACCGTCAGTTCCAACGCCAGGCCTCCCGCGTCTCTCCCGGCCGGCGCCCGAGGGCGGCGCCGGCGGCTATCGAAACAGCGCCAGCAGCACGTAGCCCACCGGGGCCGCCAGCAGGGGCGAGTCGATGACGTCGAGGACGCCGCCGAAGGTGGGGACGCCCCGCCCGGAGTCCTTCAGCCCGGCGTCGCGCTTGAGGGTGGACTCGCACAAATCGGCCGCCTGCCCGAACAGCCCCAGCAGCACGGCGAACAGGATGGCGTCCCACCAGTACATGGTGCCGGCGCCGAGGGGGCCGACGGGGTGCTGGAAGCGGGCGCCGATGGCCACGCTGCACGCCGCGGCCAGCACCAGCCCGCCCACCAGCCCCTCCCACGTCTTGCCCTCGCTCAGCCAGGGCACCAGCTTGTGCCGCCCGAAAAACGTGCCCACGAAGTACGCCCCGATGTCGGTGGCCTTGACGACCGCCAGAAACAGGATGAAGCCCCGAATCCCGATGTGCATGCGGATGCCCAGGACCACCGCCCCGCAGACGCCGAGGTAGCAGACGGCCAGCAGCGACCCGGCGATGTGGCGGATGGCGCCCTTGGTGCGATACCGGACCAGTTGATCGGCGAACAGGAGCATGACGACGACGCCGAGGATCAACTGGGTGGCGGCCTCTCCGTAGTCGCGCCCGACCTCGACCGCCTGGCGCCAGAAGGGCAGCGTGCCGATGACCATCGCGCAGATCATCCCCGTGGTGCGGGAGATGGGCATGTCCGCCGCCGCCGTCAGCCTCGCCAGTTCCAGGTACCCCGCCGCGATCAGCACCACCGTCAGCACCGCCAGGGGCAAGGCCACCAGCGGGCGGGAAACCCACCCCGGGGCCGGCCAGCCCGCCTTCTGGAGGAGCCAGTCCACCCACAGGACGGCGGCCACGACGGCGATCAGCGTGGCCCCGACAACGATCCGGCCGATCATGCGCTTCATCTTGCACCCATATTACAGGACCTTATCGGCCAAATTGGAAGCGCCGGTTAGCATCGCCGGGCTGCGGCGGCGGACCGTGGCACGGGCGTCTCGCCTGCCAGCGGGCAGGCGGGCGGCCGTGCCACGAAAAAGCCTCAGCGCTCACTCGTCCAGCGGCTCCTCGGCCGGGGACCTCGCCGACAGGTGCTGGGCACCGGCGTAGTCCTCGATCACCTCGCCCACCGCGTCGCACCACCTGTCCAGGCCGATGCTCTCGGCCGGGGCGATGAGGTAGCTCAGGTCGGCCCGGCGGTCGGCGAAGTGGTCCTTGACGTCGTCCATGACGTGAAGGAATTCCCTGCCGTCGACGGGGGCGTTCCTGGGAAAGCGGCTCTTTTCCCAGACGCCCGCCAGCCGGCGGTGCGTGGCGTGGAGGTCGTCGAGGGAGCGGGCGACCTTCCTCCGGGCCTCGACCATAAGCTCAAGCGCCCGCTGCTTTTGCGCTTCCTTGTCTGCCCGGGCGGCGGCGGCGAGGAGGTCCTCGGCCTCTTCCACGGCCAGGAGCATCTCGATGAAGTGGCGCAGGAAATACGCCAGCGACAGCAGCACCTCCAGGTTGTAGCGGTTCCGCCGCGCCCGCACCATGCCGCCGTGAAGCCGCCCCAGAAGCCGGTCGCTGCGAACCAGCTCCGCCCGCGCCTCCGCCAGAAGCCGGCCGTATCGAGCCCCGAACTCCGCCTCCATGGACAGGTCGGCCGCCGGCACCGCCGGCGGCAGCAGCGTCAGGTCCGTCCGCCCGACGGGGCGCTTGCCCCCCGAGAACCCGTAGGCGGGGGGGCGGACCTTCGACGGCCGGCGGTCCCACGCGCGCTGGAAGAACCGCGCCTGGGCCTGGAGGTCGCGATAGACCTCGACCATGTCGGTGACCTCCCGGCCGTAGTAGATGTCCATGAAGTCGGCGGCGGTCTGGTGGGCGTCGGCCCGCGCGGGGGCCCACCCGCCCTGGGCCATCGCCGCCCACCCCAGCCAGAAGGTCTCGTTGTGCAGCCCGGCGTCGTCCCAGGCGGCGGCGAAGGAGCCGATCGGGCGCCCCCGCGCCAGGGCGGCGGGGTGCGTGGCCTGGAAGGCGCCTTCGAGTCGGCCGGGGCGGCGCCGGCCCTCCGGGCTCACCCACCCGAAATAGTCGGGGAACAGCAGCGTGGCGCCCTGGATCGCGCAGTAGGCGAACTGGCGGATGCCGCGGGCGTTGGCGGCGGCGACCATCGCCGGGGCCTTGTTCGGTCCCATGATGCCGTCGAGGACGTCCGGCGGGAGCAGCTCGACGTGCTCGGGCAGGATGGGGAACTCCAGCCAGAGGATCACCCGCCGCCCGCGCTGCGAAAGGAACCCGTGGGCGGCCTGGACGAAATCCACCAGCGTCAGCGACCGGTTGACGGGGTTGTAGGGGCGGCGGTGCTTCTGGCAGATCCCGGCGTAGTAGACCTCGTCGGTGGAGACGTGGAAGTACGCCACGCCGCGGGTGGCCCGGCAGAGGTCGTCGTACATGTCGAAGATCAGCCGGCGGGCCTCCGGCTCGTCCATGCAGATCTGGTAGTTGCTCCCGTCGCAGCGGAGGTGCGCGAACTGCTCGTGCTTGAGGACATAGCCCATGTGGGCCGGGGCCTGCACGTTGGGAATGAGCTGCACGTGCCGGGCGAGCCCGTAGTCCGTCAGCTCCTGGAGCTGGGCGGTCGTGAACGCCCCCGGCGCGCCGAGGACGGGATGGGAGGGGTACTCGAACTTGTCCTCCAGCTCGAAGACGACGGCGTTGATTTTGAATCGCCCGGCCCAGTCGATGAATCGTTTGAGGGTTTGGGGGCGGTCCTGGTGGTGCTTGGTGTCCCAGTGAATCACGCGGAGGGCCAGTTCGGGCCAGTCGGTGATCACGCCGGTGGGCAGGGCGCCACGGCGGCGCCCGTCGCCGGCCAGCAGTTGCAGCAGGGTCTGCACGCCGTAGAAGAGACCCGGACGCCCGTTGCCGACGACCTCGACCCCGCCGGGCGAGATCTCCAGCCGGTAGGCCTGCTCGTGGCGCGAGTCGCCCAGCCCGGTGGCGACCGCGTCGGGCTCGACGGCAAGGCGGAAGACGGTCGGGCCGCCCCCGGCGCCGTCGCCGTCGAGCCCCGGCGGCACCAGGCAGCCCTCCTCCTCAAGCCCGCTCGTGAACGTGCGGACGGCGATGTCGTCTGCGCCCACGTCGCACTGGACGCGGGCCCCCGCCGGCACCAGCGTCCCCCCGTCCAGCTCCACCTGCCGGGGCGCCGGAAGCACCGCCCAGCCCCGGCGGCGAAGCTCGGTGACGAAACTGTCTGCGGGTCCGTCGGTCATGGGCGGCGTCCTTTGCGGTCTCAGCCCAGCTCGTCGTCGGCGAGCCGGCGGCGGCGAAGCAGCTCGTGGGAGAGGTGGCGTTCGACGGCCCGGAGCTCGAGCATGCCGACGAGGCGCGGGTCGGCGGCGGCGGCGACGACGGCCAGACAATCCAGGTGCTGCTCCCGCATGGCGGTCAGGGCCTCGGCGAGGGGGGCCTGCTCGGTGACGGTCTCTGGGACCGGCGCCATCACGTCGGCGGCGACGAGCCAGTCCGTCAGCCCCTCGCCGCCGAAGCTTCCCTTCAGGTCCGCCAGGGTGATGATGCCCTTCAGCGTCCCGGCGGAGTCGACCACGGGATACGACAGGGCGTCCGTCTCGGCGATGGTGTGGAGGATCTCCGAGACGGTGGTGCCCTCGACGAACCGGGGCGAGCCCCGGTCCACCACGTCCCCGACGGCGTAGGACCGCACCAGGTCGGCCTCGGTGACGTCCAGGCCGGCCTCGCCGGCCCGGTGTATCGCGAACTTCACGCACGAAGGGCCCACCATCTCGACCAGGAAGGTGGTGGCCGTGACGATGGTGATGATGGCGGTGCCGATCCGCTCGCCCGCCTCGCCGAAGTCGGCCCCGGCGAAACCGGCCCGGGCAAGGATCGACAGCCCGATGGCCACGCCTCCCTGGCAGAACAGGCACAGCCCGAGGTACTTCCGCACGCCGGGGGCGGCGCCGGCCCAGCGGGCGCCCAGCCTGGCGCCCCAGACCTTCGCGACGAGCCGGCCGAGCACGTACGGCACCGCCAGCCACCACATCCACGGCCGCATCTGGCCGAGGCTGAGGTGGGCGCCGACGATCACGAAGAACAGCACGTAGATGGGCGCGGAGAAGCGCTCGACGACGCCGAAGGCCTCCCGGCTGCGGCGGGGGGCGAGGTTCACCAGGGTCACCCCCAGGGCCATCGACGCCAGGATCAGGTCGAACCCCAGGGACAGCGCCCCGCCCAGGACCAGCGCCAGCGTGCCGATGGTGATGGTCAGCGACAGCTCCGGGGCGCGGACGCGGCGGAAGATGAAGTTCAGCAGCCCCCCCGCCACGCCGCCGAGGACCACCGCCCCGATCAGCTCGTACGCCACCACGCCCAGCATGCTGAGGACGCCTCCTGCGGCCTGTCCGATCAGGCGGGCGGCCACGCTGAACGCCAGCGCGAACAGGATCAGCGCCAGCCCGTCGTCCATGGCCACGATGGCGTACACCGCCCGGGTGAGCGG
>CAZNSB010000184.1:0-9317 GCA_964575155.1 uncultured Planctomycetaceae bacterium
GCGGGGGCGATTGACGGCACTAATGTAATATATGGGGGGACAGCGCGTTGGCCGGGCGGGGCGGGACGAGGGGGCCGGCCCCGGCCCGCGGCCGGGGACGGCATGATTTTACGCGATTGCGAATATTGACGCAGCCGCTTCTAAGAGAAGGGATTAGACAAAATGTTGCCCGCTGCGGCCATTAGTAAAAACGCTTTTACCCTTAACCCAAGAACCCCTTTCCAGGAAGGCACTTACGGCGAAAAGGCCCTGGCCGTTTTAACCTATTGACCGGTCGGGTGATTTTGCATAATCCCTTTATTGGCAGGCGCTTGCGGCCGTAAATGCAAGTGCGTTGACGGGTAAAAACGTGTGCTGATGCCCGGCGGCGGAGAATCGGGTAGAAATTCGCAATTGCGAAGGAGGGGCCGGGGGGCGGGGTGAGGGTCCGGCGGGAATCGGGCATTCCGATAATCCGGCGTCCCGGTCTGTCCGATAGATCCTGTGAGGGCTCGTTGCGCACCGCGGTCCAGCGCGGAAAGGAATGCGATGTCCCCACGCCGCCTGCCGAGGGGTCTGCGATTCGTGCTGTTCCTGGCTGCGGCGGCGGCGGCGCTGGGGGCGGGGATGATCCTGTGCCGGTCGCCCTCGGAGGCGGTGCACTTCGCGGCCGTGCCGGGCTTCATCGCTTACGTGCTGACCTTCCGGAGAGACATCCCCCGGCGGGTCCGCGGCGGACACTTCGTGTATTTCGCGCTGCTGGCGGCGGGGGTGGCGGCGTACCTGATCGCGTTCGCGCGGACGGCGCCGGAGCTGGCGGTCCGGTGGGTGGAGCTGCCCGCGGCGGTGTACTTCCTGGCGGCGCTTCACATCATGGTCTGGGTGATCGATCGCGTCATCAACGCGATTTGCTCGGCCGCCTTCGGCCTGGGCCGCGACGACCGCAGGCCGCTCGCTCTCTACGCGCCCAAGACGTTCCTGCGCGTCCTTCTCGTGGCGGCCGTCGCCGGGCCCTACCTGATCGCGACGTTCCTGACGCACTGGCCGAAGTTCGGCGACGGGACGGACCCGTGGCGGGAGTTTGGGATGTCGTACCAGTCGGTGCGTTTCGACGCGACGGACGGGGGGAGGGTGTGCGGGTGGTACATACCGGCGGCGGAGGCGCGGTCGGATTCGGCCGTTCTGCTTGCCGCGGGGTGCGGGCTTTCGAAGGGGTGCTTTCTGGCGCACGCCCGGGTCCTGCGCGACAACGGGTACAACGTGCTGCTGTTGGACCTCCGGGGGGAGGGGGGCAGCGACGGGCACACGCGGAGCTTCGGGGTGTACGAGGCGAACGACGTGCTGGGGGGACTTCGGTACCTGAAGCAGTCGCACCCGCGCGGGAGCAGGCACGTCTTCGCCCTCGGCCTGGGCAACGGGGCGGGGGCGGTGATCGCGGCGGCGGCGGCGGACCCGCGGATCGAGGCGGTGGTGGTGGACAGCGGGTTCGCCCGGCCGGCGGGGACGCTGTCGGGGCTGACGCGCACGCTGCCGCGCTTCCTCGGGAGGTATCTCAGGGCCGCCACGCTGGTGTTCGCCTCCGCCGAGCTGGGCTGCAACTTCTTCCAGGCGCGCGCCGAGCGGGAGATCGTCCGCATCGGGCCCCGCCCCACGTTGATCATCCACGGGCAGGGGGACAAGGTTTCGGCTCCGGAGGCCGGCGAGCGGCTGTACGCCGCGGCGAAGGCGCCGAAGATGTTGTGGAAGGTGCCGGGGGCGGGGCACTGCCAGGCCATTCTCCACATGCGCGAGGACTACGTCGCCCAGGTGCTGGGGGTGTTCAAGTCGGTCCGGCAGGACCGCCCGGTGTTTCAGTAGGCTTGGCTTCAGAAGCTTTTCGGCGCCGGCGGGGAATCGTCCTCGTGCGCGTGCGTCTTCGGGCAGACCTCGACGTGATACGCCAAGGGCTCGGTCCCCGTCCTGGTGAAGACCGCCACGTAGGTCTCCTCGCCCACGACGATGCGGCAGGAGTACGTGTCGTCCGACAGCAGGGGGGGCTCGCCTGTTTCCAGCAAGGACAAGGCCTGGGCCATCGCCCGCCTGCAACCGGTGGACTGCTCGAGGCACAGCCGGCAGGCCTTCTCGATCCGCACGTAGTTCATGGCCTGGCGATGCACCGCCCCCCACAGCATCATCGCCAGCACGAGGAAGACCACGGTGCCGGCCAGCGAATGGCCGCGCTGTCTGCGCGGGTATCTCACGGCCTGCTCCACATGAGCGTCACCTGGCGGGAGATGCCCGCCCGCTCGACCTCGACGATCATCCGCAGCAGCGAGGCGGTCACGTTCTCGGCGGTGAAGGCGGAAACGTCTTCGGCGATGACCAGCTCCGTGCCCGCGGACTGGTCCAGCCGGACAAGCTGACCGTCCGAGACGTAGTACTCGACCATGCGGTCGGGCTCGCCCCAGTCGGCCTGGCCGTTGGGCGTCTGGCCCCAGTCCCTGCAGATGAGGACTCGGCTGCCGCCGACGGGCATGGCCCCGACGGCGGCGCCCATGTCACGGGAGAGGGTTTCGACGGCGAAGCGGAGCTCCCGCGCGAGGCGGGCGCGTGCGGTCAGCTCGGCCCCGTCCAGGGAGACGGACCGCCAGACCTGAGCCATGATCAGCGCCAGCGCCATCATGAGCACCGCCACGATCAGCAGCTCGGCGAGGGTGAACCCTGCGCGCTTGTGCTGAAACGGTTTCAGAACCACTGCCTCCGGTGGCACCTGCCTGCTGCGCCTGCGGCGGGCAGGCGGCAGGCGGGCTGGTTGCCCGCAGCCAGCGCAGCTCCTTGTCGGAACACGGCTTGCAAGCAAGCCGTGCCACCCGACGATCAGCAACTCGGCGAGGGTGAACCCTGCGCGCTTGTGTCGTGACGTTTCGGGCATGCTATTCACCGGCCTCCACGAGGGTCACCTTGGCCTCGATGGTCCGGCTGTCCAGTTCCTGGGAGAGGGCGGTCAACTGCACGTGGTATTCCTGCTGGCCGGCGACCGGCGGCGACCAGGGGGTCTGGCCAGCCTGGGCGTGCAGTTCGGCGCCGGCCTCGAGGCGGCGCATCCACCGGTTCGTGTGGGTGAGGAGGTAGTAGGTGGGCGCTTCGCGGCACCAGGCCTCGACCTGGCGTATCTGCCGGCCCTGGACGGCCAGCAGGGCCGAGACGCCCAGCACCCCCGTCGCCAGGATCACCAGCGTCACCTGCAACTCCAGGAGCGTATACGCCCGGCGAGCCGGGCCCGCGCCGCGGCACCGCCCGGCGGGCCGGCGCCCCAAGCGACGATCAGGATGCACCGATGCACCCATCCTCGGCTCCTCAGGAGGGCGGGGTGAGCTTCACGCCCCCCGGGCCGGTAATCGACCCCGCGACCTCCCCGTCCTCATCGATCTGGAGTTGCCCCACCCAGATGCCGCTGCCGTTCCGCATCGCCTTGGCCGTGAAGGAGCCCTCGTCCGCCGAGACGATCATGTACACGAAAGCGGCCCCGGGAACCGACTGGCTTCCCGAGACGTCTTTGTCGATCAGGTCCATCTCCTCCAGGTCCGCCAGGTCCGCGGCGAAGCCCCGGTGCTCCAGCCAGTAGATCCGCTGGGCCGACCAGATGGTCTTGAGGTTCCCGGCGGCGGCGTCGACGCGGGCCTGCTCCATGGCCCGGCTGTAGAGGGGTGTGGCCATGGTCACCAGCAGGCAGATGATGCCCAGGGCGATCATGGCCTCGACGAGGGTGAATGCCCCCCGGGCGTGCTGGGGGGAACGCGCCTGCCGCTCTTCCACATGCCGGGCGAACCAATCGTAGTCCTCCGAGCCGGGCTGGAACTGGAGTGCCAGGACGTTCCCGTCCACGCCGTTCTTGACCCATCGGACCACGGCCGGGAGGACCACGCGGCGCATGCCCAGCCCCTGAACCGGGATGATCACCTCCACGTTGAGCGGCGTCCCCTGAGGCAGGCCGTAGGCCGAGAAGATCCGACATCCGCTCTTGGAGACATCGCACATGCCGGCGGCGAACCGCCCGGTCCGCCCGTCCCCAGGGTGAACGACCACGTCGGCGACGAGGCTGATCCGTTCATGTTTTCGCGGCTTCATCATGTCGGGGTCCCGTCCGGCGACCCGGGTGGAGGTCATGCCAGATGGTTGGCCGGTCCCTACATGCACCGTAAGATACGTCCCTGTCACCGGTTCGGCGGCGGGGCAAAAACTCGCGCGGTGCCCGCGCCCCGCCCGCTCGTGGGCCGGCGGGCCGGGCCATCCGTCCCGCCGACGCACGCGCCGCAGGGTCGGCGCGTCCGAGTGCCGAGCCGGCTCACCGCCTGTCGAGGAACTCGCACAACAAGGGCTGTTCGGCAGGGGTCAGGGCGCAGTCGAACTCCGCGCCCAGGACGGCCCCCCGGTCTTCCACGCGGGCCCATCGGACGGTGGCGAGGAGCTCCACCGGCCGGCGGCCCTCGGTGCGGTCGACCCACAGGTGAATCCCGACGTGGGCGCCCGTTGCCAGGAAGCTGTCTGCATAGAACCCTATGCCGCCCCTGCTCAGGTTGATGCTACAGCCCTTGCAGCGCCGGCCGTTGCCCAGGTCCTCGATGGTGAGGTCGCAGGAGAACGGCACGCGCTCGTATTGTCGCCTCTCGGCGAAGCTCAAGGGCCGGGCCCTCTCTCGACGGGTATGTGGTTCTCGCGCAGGAGTCATTGTCTCACCTCGGCCCGGAGGCCATCTGAAACATCGGCAGGTAGATGGATGCGAGAATCACCGCGACGGTGACGCCCATCCCGAGGATCACCACCGGCTCGATGACCTTGGTCAGGCGCTCGACCATGGCCTCCACCCTCCTGCGGTAGTACGCCGCCACTTGCTCCAGCACGGGCGCCAACTGCCCGGACTCTTCGCCGACGCGGACCATGTTGGTCATCATGCTGGTGAAGAGCCCGGACTCTTCGAGGGCGACCGCCAGCCCGCCTCCCCCGGCGACGCGCTGCTCGATCCGGCGGAGCGCCTCGCGGTAGACCACGTTGCCCTGAAAGACCCCCCGGATGGAGTCGATGGTCTCCAGGAGGGGCAGCCCGCTCCGCAGCAGCAGCACCATGTTCGAGGCGAACCGTTCCATGTACGCCTGGACGACGCACTCGCCGATCATGGGCGTGGTCAGCAGCAGCCGGGACAGGAGGGCCTTTCCCCCGTCGGTGCGGAGGTAGCTCCGCACGGCGAAGACCGCCGCCACCACCCCGCCGAGGAGGAACAGCCCGTTTTCCTGGAGGAAGTTGGACACGTCGATGACCGCCTGGGTGATGCCCGGGAGGGTGCAGTCGAACTCCTTGAAGAAATCCGCGAAGGTGGGCACGACCTTCCAGAGCATCACGACGATCGCCAGGACGGCCACGCCCATCAGGATGCAGGGGTAGATCATGGCCGAGAGAAGCTTGCTGCGCATCTCGCGCGCCGCCGCGACGTGCCGGGTCAGGCCGGTCAGCACTTCCTTCAACTGCCCGCTGACCTCTCCGGTCTTGATCACCTCGATGCACTGGGGGTCGAAGACCTTCGGGAAGTCGCCGGCCGCCTGGTGCAGGGACAGCCCGCCGGCGACGCGTCCGGCGACGGTGCGGATGACTTCCCGCATCTTCAGGCTCTGGGACTGCTGGGCGGCGATCCGCAAGGCGTCCAGCAGGGGCGTGCCGGCGGCGAACAGCGTCGTCAGGTGCCGGAAGAAGTGGAGCTTGTCGGTGCCCTTGATGCGGGCGTGCATCTTGGTGGAGATGCGGACGTGGCGCTGCACCCAGGTGCCGGTGCGACGGGCGGGCCGGTCTGTCGACATCACACCTGACATCGCTTGCCTTGCTGCAAATCGCGGGAGGCGGGGGAGCAGCTCATCCCTGGTCCGACTCCGTCATGCACACACTGAGCACCTCTTCCAGGCTGGTCACGCCCTGCTTGACCTTTTCCACGCCGGCGTCGGCCAGCAGCATCATCTTCTGCCTGCGCGCCTCTTTGCGCAGCGCCGCCAGGCCGGCGCCCTCGGCGATCATGTCCTGGAGCCTCTGGGTGACCCGGACGACCTCGAACAGGCCCACCCGGCCCTTGTACCCGCTGCCTCGACAGGCCTCGCAGCCCTTGGGGCGGAAGTATTCCTTGGCGGGGTTCAGGTGCCATTTGGCGGCGGTCTCCGGGTCCAGCTGGTAGGGCTCCTTGCACCGTTCGCAAAGCCGGCGCACCAGGCGCTGCGCCTCCACCAGCCGGAGCGACGAAGCCAGAAGGAACGGCTCCACCCCCATGTCCACCAGCCGGTCCACCGACGCCAGGGCATCGTTGGTGTGCAGCGTGGAGAGCACCATGTGCCCGGTCAAGGCCGCCCGCAGGCAGATCTGTGCCGTCTCCTGGTCGCGGACCTCTCCGACCATGATGATGTCCGGGTCCTGCCTGAGGAAGGCCCGCAAGGCCGAGGCGAACGTCAGCCCGACCTGGGAGCGGACGTGGACCTGGTTGAGCCCCTCGAACTTGTACTCGACGGGGTCCTCGACGGTCATGACGTTGACGTCCGGGTTGTTCAGCAGGTTCAGGGTGGCGTAGAGGGTGGTGCTCTTTCCGCTTCCGGTGGGCCCGGTGACGAGGAGGAGCCCGTGGGGGCTCTTGGCGGCGGCCTGGAAGTTCTCGGCCTGTTTCTGGCTGAACCCCAGTTGGGTCAGGTCGAGGGGGATGGCGCCCTTGGAGAGGATTCGCAGGACCATTTTCTCGCCGTAGACGGCCGGCACGGTGCTGGCGCGGAGGTCCACGCGGTTCTGCCCGAGGGTCAGGGCAATGGCCCCGTCCTGCGGCACCCGGCGCTCGGCGATGTCCATCTTGGAGAGCACCTTCAGGCGGCTGATCATCGGGATGTACATGCTCCGGGGCGGCGGGGAGATCTCGTGCAGCTTGCCGTCGATCCGCATCCGGACCCGGATGGAGTCCTCGAAGGGCTCCAGGTGGATGTCGCTGGCATTGTTGTGGACGGCCGAGATGAGGATGTGGTTCACCAGCCGGATCACGTGACTGTCGCGCCCCTTGGGGATGGGGCGGTCCAGGTCCACGAGCTCCTCGACGGTGTCTTCCACGTGCACGGGCGCTTGGGGGGGGCTGACGCCGGCCTCCGAGGCGATCTCCCGGACGAAGTCGCGTTTCCCGAACATTTCCCCCAGGGCGTCTTCCACGAGCGTCAGCGGCGCGACCACCGGGCGGATCACCAGCCCGGTCAGGAACTGGATCTGCTCCAGCGTGGTCAGGTCGGTGGGGTTGACGAAGGCGACCACCAGCGTCCCGTTCTCGCGGGAAAGGGGAATGACCAGCCTTTCCCGGCAGGTCTTCTCTCCGAGCAGTTGGCACAGCTCCTTGTCGCGTTGCAGCGGGGCGTCCTCGGCCATCGACGGCAGCCGAAGCCGGTCGGCGTAGACCTGGGCAATGTCCACGTCGGTGGCCAGGTGCGTCTTGACCAGCGCCTCTTCCACGGACCCGCTGTAGCGATTCAAGGCCTGCTGGACGTCGTTGAGGTCCTTGTCTTCCAGGAGCCCTCGCTCCATGAGGAGCTGGATCAGCAACGGCTGTTCGGCGGCGAGCGTGTCCGTCATGGTCGCGGCTCCTTCCCCTCAGGTCCGCCCAGCCCCGCGCGGGGGGCGCCCCGGGGCATGGTCAGGACTCGCCTGAGCTTCCCGAACCCCAGGACGACCCTGTCCTTCTCGATCGTCTCGACGCGCCAGCAGCTCTCCGGGTCGGCCCCCCCCACCAGCGACCCCTCCTTGTAGACCCTCTCGCCGATGACGGCCAGGCGGAGCGCCTCGCCCACGAACACCCCCACGAGCCTCCCCGCCGGCAGCGGAGGCCCCCGTTCGGCGACGGGCTTCGCCGGGCGGGTCGCGGGCTGGCTGGCCGGAGCCGACGCCGGCTGCGAACTCGCCCGGCGCGGGCCCGCCCCACGATAACTGGCCCAGTCCACCTCAAACGGGTCGCGGTCCGTCGGGCTGGCACGGGCCACCGGCGTGATGGTCTCCGGGGACAGCATGCGTTTTGTGATCTGCGGGGGCGGTTTGGCCTCGGCGGTTCGGGGCCCGGCCTGCCGGAGCGCGGAGTACGTGAGGTACCCGATGATCAGGAACACCGCGTACGGACAGATCTTGTCAAGCCGCTGAAGCATTTTTCCGGATCAGCCCCAGGACGACGATTTTCATGAGCAGGTTGCCCGGGCGTTTCTCGATGCGCATGGAGTCCACCCGGACCAGCCGGTCGGAGCCTTCCAGCCACTCCACGAAGCCCTTGAGCCGCCGGTACGAACCGTCCAGCTCCAGCGTCAGCGTGACGGTCCGGTACGGGCCGACCTTCTTGGTGGGCTTGGACTCCATGTCGCGGAGTCTGACCTTTGCCTGGCGGAGCCCCTCCAGGAGATACTGGACCCACTCGTTGGTGTCGGAGTTCTCGCCGATGCGGTGGCGGTAGGCCCCCGCCTGCTTGCGCAGCTTTTCCACGTCGGTGATGATTTCATGTCGGTACTTCTCGCCCGACAGCTCCCGCTGCCGGCGCTCGATTCGTTTGGAAAGGGGAACGTAGATCACCCCCAGGACCACCCCCACCAGGGCAAGCGCCACCGTCAGCCGAAGCCTCATCGGGTCACTGAGATGCTTCAGTAAGGCCGCCTTGTACTCAAGCAGCTTGGCCTTGTCGATCCCGGTGTCCATGTCGTCTCACTTCTTGCCGCCCCTGCTCTTCGGCATCGCCACAATGGTGAAAAGGGCCACTTCGCTCTGCCCCTCGCGGCGCCACTTGATCTCGGCCAGTTGCACCTGGGGAAAGTCCCTCTGGAAAAGCTCCACGTGCTTTATCCCGTCCAGGAACGAGTCGATCTCTTTCGGCGTGCCCGCGCGGTCCGTGAAGAGGGTCATCCCGCGCAGCGTCAGGGACTTGTTCGCCCGGCGCGAGGCCTTCTTCTTGCCCGAGCTCTTCATCTCGCAGAAGCCCCAGATGTTGGACAGGCAGGCATTGGGGGGAAGCCGGGTGGGCAGATCGCGCAGGTAGTCGGTCCACACGACCCGGGTGGAGAGGAAGCGATGGACCGCGCTGACCTCCGCCGAGAGCCTCTTTCGCTCCGCGGCGATCGCCGCGGTGCCCCGGCCCCGGGCCCACTTGTGCGAGGCGTTCTGGCGCTGGAGGTTCTCACGGCCCCCGGCCAGTTTGGCCGACTTGTCATAGAGCATCAGGCCCATGCACCCGGCCAGGAACAGCACCAGCGCCGCCAGCTTCCACGGGAACATCTCCCGGATGCTCGGCGGCGGGAACAGCGGACGGAAGAGGTTCAGTGAGTTCT
>CAZNSB010000185.1:0-9314 GCA_964575155.1 uncultured Planctomycetaceae bacterium
ACTTCGTGAAGGAGTACATCCAGTGGGGCGCGGGCCTGCGGGCCTCGCAGTACATTACCCTGGGGGCGAAGTCCCAGGCGGCGATGGCCGGGCGGATGGTCGTCGAGCCGGAGGACATCGAGGGCGTGATCTACCCGGTGGTGCGGCACCGCGTCGGGCTGAGCTTCCGGGCGGACGTGGACCGCGTGACGGTGGAAGACATCATTGGCCGGCTGGTGCAGAACATGCCGCTGCCCGTGGCGGCAGGCTGAGGGCGGCGAGCGCGGCCAGGGAACAGCAATTAAGAGGACGGCAGACCATGATTCAACCGACGGAGCCACTGGAAGAGGCGATTGACGAGAAGCGTGCGGCCGAAATGGTGGAGCAACTGAAGGAGGGGCGGAAGAGGATCCTCGGGCAGATCCGGCGGGTCATCATCGGCCAGGACGAGATCGTGGAGCAGGTGCTGATGAGCTTCTTCGCCGGGGGGCACTGCCTGATCACGGGCGTGCCGGGGCTGGCGAAGACGCTGCTGATCAAGAGCATGGGGGACACGCTGGACCTGCGCTTCCGGCGGATCCAGTTCACCCCGGACCTGATGCCCTCGGACATCACGGGGACGGAGATCCTGGAGGAGGACAAGGCCACCCACCGGCGGGCGATGAAGTTCCTGCGGGGGCCGATCTTCGCCAACGTGATCCTGGCCGACGAGATCAACCGGACGCCGCCCAAGACGCAGGCGGCGCTGCTGGAGGCCATGCAGGAGCGCCAGGTCACCGTCGGGGGCACCACCTACGAGCTGGACGAGCCGTTCTTCGTTCTGGCCACGCAGAACCCGATCGAGCAGGAGGGGACCTACCCGCTTCCGACCATCCAGCAGGACCGGTTCATGTTCAGCCTGATGATCTACAACCTCCCGCGGAACGAGGAGATCGACGTGGTCAACAGCACCACGTCGAAGCGCCCGGAGGTGCTGGACTGCGTGATGCACGGGAAGGAGCTGCTGACCTACCAGCAGATCGTCCGCGCCATCCCGGTCGCCGACGCGGTGGCGCGGTACGCCGTCCAGCTCGTCAACCACAGCCGGCCGACGAACCCCCAGGCCCCCCCCTTCGTCCGGGACTACGTCTCCTGGGGAGCCAGCCTGCGGGCGTCGCATTACCTGGTGCTGGCCGGCAAGGCGCGTGCGGTGCTGGACGGGCGTTTCAGCGTGTCCGTCGCGGATATCCAGACGGTGGCCATGCCGGTGCTGCGGCACCGGATCATCACCAACTTCCGGGCCGAGGCCGCCGGCATCAAATCCGAACGCGTCATCCAGGACCTGATGAACGAAGTGCCCAAACCCAGTTCCGGGCTGTGAGGCGCCCGGACGCCGCCAGAAGGTGCGCAGCCGTGGCCGAAGACACGAAGGAAACCACGTTCAAGTACCTGGACTTCGATACCCTAAGTCAGATCCACAACATGCAGCTTCTGGCCAAGACGGTGGTGCAGGGGTTCATCCTGGGTTTGCACAAGAGCCCGTTCCGGGGCTTCTCGGCGGAGTTCGCCGAGTACCGCCAGTACGTCCCCGGCGACGAGATCCGGTACCTGGACTGGAAGCTGTACGGGAAGACCGACCGGTACTACATCAAGCAGTTCGAGGCCGAGAGCAACCTCAGCTGCCACATCGTGCTGGACAAGAGCGCGTCGATGAGCTACGGGTCGGGCTCGGTGACGAAGCTCCAGTACGGCTGCTACCTGGCGGCGTCGCTGGCGTACTTCATGATGATGCAGCGCGACGCCATGGGGCTGGTGCTCTTCGACACCGAAGTGCGGTCGATGCTCCCCCCCAGAAGCCGCATGACCCACCTGCACCTGGTCCTGGCCGAACTGGAGAACCTCTCCCCCGGCGGGGGCACCGAGGCCAAGAAGCCCCTGCACGACCTCGCCGAGGGCATCAAGCGGCGCGGGCTGATCGTGATGATCTCCGACCTCTTCGACGAGCCGGATAACATCCTCAGCGGGCTCCAGCACTTCCGCTTCCTGGGCAACGACGTGATCCTCTTTCACATCGTGGACCCGGCGGAGCTGAAGTTCCCCTTCGACCAGATCACCGAGTTCATCGACCCGGAGACCGAGGAGCATATCCTGACGGTCCCCCAGCACGTCCGGCGGAACTACCTGGACGAGATGGAGGAGTTCTACGGCGTCTACCGCCAGGGCTGCGCCGACCTGAAGGTCGATTACCGGCTGTTCGATACCTCCACGCCACTGGAGCTGGCACTTTCTGAATACCTGTTTCAACGGAGCCGACGGTACTGATGGGCGGACTGCACTTCCTCAACGGAATGTTCCTGGGCGCCGCCGCCGTGGCGGTGGTGCCGATCATCATTCACCTCGTCCAGCGCCGCAGGGTCCAGCGGGTGGTGTTCGGCTCGGTGCGATTCCTGCGGTCGATGTCGCAGCGGGTGGTCCGGCGGCGGCGCTTCACCGAGCTGCTGCTGATCGTGCTGCGGACGGTGGCCCTGGCGGCGTTGGCGCTGGCCTTTGCCCGGCCGTTCTTCTGGCAGAGAACCGAGCGCGCCGGCGAGAAGGCCATCACCGGAGAAAGCGCCGCCCTGCTGGTCATCGACAACTCCTACTCGATGATAGCCGAGAAGAGGCTGGAAAAGGCCAAGGAGATCGCCACCGAGTTCCTCAAGGACCTCGACCCGGACGTGAAGGTGGGCGTGGCCAAGTTCTCCTCCCAGTTCCAGGTGATCTGCCCGATCGGCGGGAGCCTCTCCCGCGCCCGAGACGCCGTCGACGGCATCAAGCAGTCCTGGGAGGGCACCGACCTGTTCCTGGCCATGGAGCAGGCGGAGGCCCGGCTGCTTTCCCGGCTGGAGCAGAAGCGTCACATCGTCCTGATCAGCGACTTTCAGAAGAGCTCCTGGCGGTTTGCGGCCTCCGGGTCGGAGGAGGAGGAGGAGGCCGGCCCGCTGGGGGAGATGAGGAAGAAGGACAAGCGGGGCAGCTCCCTGGACTGGAAGCTCAAGCCGGGCATCGAGCTGACCGTCAAGGACGTCGCGGAGATCGACCCGAAGGTGCGGGAGAAGAAGGAGGCCCGGGCCAAGGAGCAGCTCGCCAAGGCCAAGAAAGAGGCCGACCAGGCCAGGAAGCAGGCCGCCGAGGCCAGAAAAAAGGCCGCCGAGGCCAGGAGGAAGGCCGAGCAGGACAAGGGCAACCAGGCCAAGCAGAAGCAGGCCCGCCAGGCCCAAGACCAGGCCGACCGCGCCGGCAGGAAGGTCCAGGAGTCGGCCAGGAAGCTCCAGGCGGCCGAGAAGGGCCTCAGAGAGGCCAGCAAGAGAAAAGGCAAGGAGTTCCCGAACGTCTTCATCGAGAAGGTGGCGGTACCCCGGCTGGTGCTGGCGGGGGGGCTTCCCCAGGTGATTTCGGCGAAGATCGTCAACCGGACGGGCAAGCCCGTCAACGACGCCCAGGTGGTGCTGCGGATGGCGGGGAAGGAGGTGGGCAGGGACGCGGTGAACATCCGCCCGCACTCGGAGGCGTTCGTCCGCTTCCGCCACACCTTCAAGAAGGCGGGGGACACCGCCGGGAGCGTCGCCATCAAGATCGAGAAGCAGCGCAACCTCGGCGATGAGCTCCCCGACGACAACGTCGCGTACTTCTGCATCCCGGTGACCCCGCGGGTGAACGTCCTGATCGTCAACGGCGACCCGAACCCGAAGCTGAACCGCAATGACGCCTTCTTCGTCCAGAAGGCCCTCGTGCCGGGAACGGAGGACACCCCCAGCCCCTTCCAGGTCCGCGAGGTCCTCCCCGCGGCCCTGAAGCCGGCGGACCTGAAAGGCGTGGACGCGGTCATTTTCACCGACGCCGACTCGGTGCCCGCCTCCAACCTGCCGGCGTTGAAGCAGTTCGTGGCCTCCGGCGGGGGGGTGGCCTTCTTCTGCGGGTCGAAGACCCGCCCGGCGGAGTTCAACCAGTCGTTCGCCGGGCTGGCCCCCGGCAAGCTGCTGAAGCTGGCGGCCAAGGACACCTCCAGCCCGGTGGCCATCAGCTACGTCGACTTCAAGCACGAGATCTTCCAGGAGTTCCGGGGCCAGCGGCGGGGGGACTTCGCCCGCGCGTACTTCATTCAGTACTACCTGGTCCAGGCGCCGCAGTCGGCCAAGAGGCTGGCACGATTCAACAACTGGCATCCGGTCCTGCTGGAGCAGAAGATGGGCAAGGGCAAGTCGCTGCTGTTCGTCTCCTCCGTCGACCTGGAGTGGAACAACCTGTGCATCAAGAGCATCTTCCCGCCGTTCATCCACGAGCTCGCCCGCCGGCTGTGCGGGGAGCGGGCCGCCGGCGGCGTCCGAAACCTGGTCGTGGGCGAGCGGCTGGCCCACCGGCTGCCGGGGGCCGCCGACAAGGTCGAGCTCCGCAGGCCCGACGGAAAGAAGAGCAAACTGGACCCCGTCACGGTCGGCGAGGGCGAAAAGGCCGAGAAGATCGTCGCCTTCACCCCGGAAAAGCCGGGAATCTACGAAGTCGCCTACGCGGGCGGCCCGGGCCGGTTCGCCGCCAACATCGAGCCCGGCGAGCCGGACTCCACCCGCCTCGACGTGGACGTCCTGATCACCACGGTCCGCCCGGACCCGACCGCCAAGCAGAAAAAGCTCGGCGCCGGGGCCATCCTCCCCAAGGCGACCGTCCGGGAGCGGGCGGAGGGCCAGCAGAAACTGTGGATGTACGTGCTCGGGCTGGTGCTGGTGGTGCTGGCGGTCGAGATGGTCATCGCGGCCAAGGCCGGCACAGCCTGAGCCGGGCGGATATGATACAATGTAGGGAAAGAAGGGCCGGCGCCCCGACGGGCGCCGGCGGCACCGGCGAAAAGAAAAGGACCCCGCCACGGGAACCCACAGGGCCCAAGTGCGTCTAAAAAGGGCATCGCGACGAACTTGAGGTCCGCGCGTGCCTCCTCGGCGGGGGCCGGCCGGGCCCGCATAGAGGGAGAACAGTCATGGCAGCACAGACGAGGCAATTGAGGCGGCGGCTGGGACGAGTCCGCTTGCGGTGGAGAATGACGGCCGCCCTGCACGGGATGCTGCTGGTGGCCACCGAGGCGATGGGCCTGTTCCTCGTGTTTGTGCTGGCCGACAAGATTTACGGCTTCCCCGGCAGGGTTCGCGAGGGCATGCTGTACGTGGGGGCGGTGGTGCTGGCCGTGCTGTTCCTCCGCCACGTGGGCCACCCCCTCCTCCGCAGGATCCCCGACGAGCAGATCGCCCTGCTGATCGAGGAACGCGCCCCCCAGGCCGAAGGCTCCGTCATCACCGCCCTGGAGTTCGGCCGGCAGGGGCCCGCCGAGGCCCGCCAGCGCGGTGGGCTCTACGGGTTCATCGTCGGCTTCCTGGTCGATGACGCCGTCCGGCGCATCGACCGGTCCAAGCTGAGCGTCGTGAGCAACCTCAGCCGGCTGAAAAAGCACGCCGTCACGGCCGGGGTGCTCCTGCTGGCCTTCGCCGGCACCTCCCTCCTGTTTCCCAGGTTCGTCACCGAGAGCGGCGAGCGCATCATCGTCCCCTGGGAGTCGATCCGCAGGGAGAGGCATCGCGCCGAGGAGCTGCGCGCCCAGGAGCTGGCCCGCGAGCAGATGATCGATGCGGTGATCCGGTTCACGGTTTCGCCCGGGGACGTCCGGCTGCTCCGTGGCGGGGGCGTGACGGTGACGGCCAGGCTCTCGCGGAGCCCCGCGGACACGCCGAAGCTCTGGTACCGCACCGTGAAGGGCGACTGGCAGTACATCAACATGCAGGAGATCGAGGCCGTCAACGGCTTCGAGGCGATGCTGACCGACATCTATCAGGACATGGAGTATTTCGTCCACGCCAGCAAGCACGAGTCGACCCGGTACAAGGTCACCGTGTACGACCCGCTGGCCATTCGGCACCTCGAGTTGACGTTGACCTATCCGGAGTACCTCAAGCGCGATCCCTTCACGAAGATCGGGCTGGCCGGCGACGTCGAGGAGCTCGCCGACACCAAGGTGGCGGTGAAGGTCGTCGCCAACAACAAGATCAAGTCCGGGAAGCTCATCTTTGACGAGAAGCGCACCCAGGCCCTCAAGTGCGCCCCGAAGGCCGAGGACGGGGCCTCCGCGAGCTTCACCGTCGACGGGAAGGACCACTCCTACAAGGTGACGGTTGCGGACGAATTCGGGCAGACGGCCGCGGCCCCGGCCCCGCCGGGGTTCTATTACATCAAGGCCCTCCCCGACAAGCCTCCCACCATCAGCCTGATCTACCCGAAGGTGGACATGAGCGTCCACCCCCTCTGCGAGGTCACCTTCCAGGCCAAGGTCACGGACGACTACGGCGTCCAGGACGTGCTGGCCAAGGTGAACTACTACCGGGGCGAGAAGCTCGTGCCGCTCTCGTTCTCGATGAAGCCCAAGCCCGACGCCAAGACCACCCTGGCCGACGGCTCCATCGAGTACCTCGCCGAGTTCAACTGGGAGCTGGAGAACCACAAGCCCCGCCCCCAGATCGGGGACATGGTCTTTTACCACGTCGAGGTGCTCGACCGGAAAGGCCAGTCCGCCCGTTCGGACATGTACTACATCAAGCTCTGGCCGCTGGAGGTTGTGGCGGCCTGGCCGGCGGGGGCCTCGCCGCCCGACCTGCCGCACTGGGACTACTACAACGTGCCGGACATGATGCTGTACGCGGCCGCGGCCTGGGCCATCGAGCGCCAGCGCGGCAAGCTCGCCACCAGCGAGTTCAACTACAAGTGCGAGAAGCTCGCCGAGCGCATGGCCCCGTGGGGCGAGCTGCTGTTCTTCAGCGGGCAGGGCGGCCTCCCCATGGCCAAGTCCAGGGACAGGGCCACCCAGGAAAGGATCAGCGCCAGCTACAAGCAGGCCGAGGAAAAGGTCAAGCTGGGACACAAGCTGCTGCTGCGGTACCAGCCCGGCAAGTGCGCCGTGCTGATGATGCAGGCCCTGGCCATGCTCGAGGTCTGGCACAACGACAAGCGGCTCTACGACGAGGTCGCCATTGCCGCCGAGCCCCTGCACACCGGGCAGCCCTCCGGAGGCTTCTCCGACGACCCCGTCCAGCAGCAGGTCACCTTCCAGGCTGCCAGCATGATGAGCGACTCCCTGACCGCCTTCCAGCAGATGGACAACCCCCCCCACAACCTCCCCCCGGACTACCGCCGCGGCGTCAAGCTGAAAAAGCGGACCGGGGCCCTGACCAAGCAGCTCAAGCAGGCCGGCGAGATCTACGCCTCCGAGGAGATGCTCATCGAGATGGCGAAGGAGACGATCGGTCACATCCGGCTGCGTGAGGCGGCGGACCTGAACACCCCCAACGAGGTGGCGGCGGCGGGCGCCGGGGGCGGGCAGACGATCCGCGTGGACAAGCGGGCCATCCCCTGGGCGAAGATGGACCCCGCCCAGCCCCAGCAGGGCGAGGGCGAGAAGCCCAAGCTGGAGAAGCCCAAGCGGGAGACGATCAAGGGCCTGAAATACGCCAAGCTTCGCGACAACGCGCGGCGGGGCGGGTCCAACCCCCACCGAAGCCAGACCGCCGGAGGCGCCGGCGGCGGCGATCAGGACGACGACGATGACGAGGACGACTTCGGCGCGCGGGACAACAAGCCCCTGCCCAAGCAGGAGGACCTGCACATACGGTCCTCCCGCCAGCGCCAGCAGCAGTCCGGCGGAGGCGGAGGCGGAAGCCAGCAACGCCAGCAGCAGCAGCGCCAGCAGCAGCAGCAGCAGCAGTCCGGCGGCGGGGGGGGCGGCGGCGGCGGGCAGCAGCAGCCCGGCCAGCAGCAGCCCGGTCAGCAGCAGCCCGACGGCCAGCAGCGCGGCGGGCAGCGGTCCCCCAGCGGGCCACGCTCCCGGGCCGGGGCCGTCTCACAGGCACTGGCCGACCGGCAGCGAGGCATCGCCAGCCAGGCCACCGCCCTCGCTCGCGCCGTCGCCAGGGACATGGAGCCCGGAGACACCGTCTCCAGAGAGGCCGTCAAGACCCTCCGGGAAGCGGCCGCCGCCATGAACGAGGCCGAGAAGAAATTCCAGCTCGGCGACCTCCGCGCCGCACTCGCCAGGGCCATGCAGGCACACCGCAAGATGCGGACCGCCGTCCATATCCTCAAGATCGGACAGTACGAGAACCTCGAGCAGGCCCTGGACGCCGCCCAGCGGGGCGCGGCGACGTTGACGCAGAATCAGAGCCGCATCACCCGCACGACCGGCCAGATTGCCACTCGGATTGGCGAGCTGGTGGGCAAGGACGCCAGGCCGGGTCCGCAGACCGGCGGCGGTCAGCCCGGCGGCGGCGGGGGCGCGGCGGGTGGAAGGCGGAGGCGGCCCGGCGCTCGCCCCGCCCAGCAGGCGCCGGCCGGTCAGCCCCAGCCTGGCGCCCGGCCCGGGCGGCCGGGGCAGCCCGGCAGCAGGCAGCCCGGCAAGGGACAGCCCGGCGAGCGGGCCCCCGGCAAGGGACAGCAGCCGTGGGAGCCTGGCTGGCGTGAACCCGGCAAGGGACAACCCGGCAAGGGACAGCCCGGTGCCGGACAGCCCGGCGCCGGTCAGCCCGGCAAGGGACAGCCCGGCACCGGACAGCCCGGCATGGGACAGCCCGGCGCGGGCCAGCCCGGCAAGGGCCAGCCCGGCAAGGGCCAGCCCGGCGCCGGTCAACCCGGCAAGGGACAGCCCGGCAAGGGACAGCCCGGCAAGGGACAACCCGGTAAGGGACAGCCCGGCGCGGGTCAGCCCGCAAAGGGCCGGCCCGGCGCGGGCCAGCCCGGAAAGGGCCGGCCCGGCCAGGGACAGCCCGGCGCGGGCCAGCCCGGTCAGGGACAGCCCGGCGCGGGCCAGCCCGGTCAGGGACAGCCCGGAAAGGGCCGGCCCGGCGCGGGCCAGCCCGGCAAGGGCCGGCCCGGCGCACAGCGCGGCGGCTCTCCGGGAGCCGGCGGCGCCCGTATCGGCCGGAAGGACCTGTACGAGGCAGCCACGATGGACCCCCGCCTGGGCCCACAACTCAGAGACGTCTCCAAGCAGCAGGCGGCCATGGCCCGGGAGCTCGAAGGCTTCGCGGACTACGTGAAGGACCTCAAAGACCTGGCCGAGAAGTCCGGGAAGGACCGGGCGGCCAAGTCCATCGGTGAGGTCGAGCGCGAGCTGAAGACCAAGGACACCGGGCAGAAGATGATCGACACGTCCATCGTCCTGAATACGGGCGAGTTGACGGAGGCCCAGCAGGGCCAACGCGACATCGAGAACGACCTCAACGAGCTGACGTGGGACCTCCAGGCCACCAGTGACCTTCTTACCGGCTCGCCGACGGGCGTTCTGGCCC
>CAZNSB010000186.1:0-9313 GCA_964575155.1 uncultured Planctomycetaceae bacterium
GCCTGATCGACGTGTACTCCCTGCCCCTGGCCAAGCCCAACGAGATCCTCCAGATCGGCGACGACTGTCGCGGGCAGATCCTGGTCATCGAGGACAACTACGTCGGCGGGGTCTGCGACGAGATCGCCGCCGCGGCCGCCGCCAGCGACTACGGCGTCCGCGTGGACGGGCTGGTGCTGCACAGCATCCCCAAGAGCGCCCGGACGCCCGAGGAGGCCCTCGCCCTGGTCCACCTGGGCGTGGGCGACATCGTCCAGGCGGCCCAGAAGATGTTCGACCAGAGCGAGTGAATGACCGCGCGATTCCGCGCCGGAGGCGATGCGCCGCAGGCACAGGCGCCCCCGGTGTCCGCATGAAGCCCACGGATCGCCATCCGTGGGCTTTGCCGCGATGTGGAGAGGCGCCGTGAAACGCTCCTTTGTCTTTTTCTTGCTGACGTTGTCCGTTGCCTTTCTCGCCTCCGTCACGGCGGGCAGGAAGACGCCGACGACGAGGGCGGATCGGCCGCCGGCCTCAAGGGCTGCGACGGCTACGTCCCCCGCCCGGCCCGCCGAGAAGCAGGCCGAGACGCTCCGCAAGGCCCGGACCATCCTCAAGCTCCACCGCCAGACCATCCAACTGGCCCAGGCCGGGAAGTTCGCCCCCTGCCAGCCCCTGCTCGAGAAGATCCTCCAACTGGACCCGACCGACAGCACGGCGTGGTACAACGTGGCCTGCGTGCACAGCCGCCTTGGCCGGGCGGAGCGGGCCCTGGCGTGCCTGGAGGAGGCCCTGGAGCACGGCTACAGCGACTTCCGGCACATGCGGCGCGACCCCGACATCGAGCCGCTCCGCAAGCTGCCGGGCTACAGGAAGGTGCTGGCGCGCAACGAGGAGATCCAGCGCGCCCGGGCAGAGAGAATCCACGCCGCCCTCTCCAAGCGGTTCGGCGCCGGTTACCTCTGCGAGATCGACCACGCCAACAAGCTCGTCTTCGCCACCAACATCGACCGCCGGACGCTCGATCAGCTCCGCCGGCACCTCACCGCCTACGCCAAGGCCCAGTGGGACCACCTGTTCACCTACCGCTTCGAGCAGTACGTCAGCGTCGTCGTCCCCTCGCCCGAGGACCACCGCCGCCTCAGGAGCCGCCGCCTCGGCGGGTTCTACCTTCACGGACAGAGGATGCTCGTCGCCAGGCAGGTCGGCATGGTCATGACCCACGAGTTCACCCACGCCCTCCACTACGCCGACCAGGACGGCATGGGCCAGCGCCACCCCATCTGGATCGCCGAGGGACTGGCCACGCTGTTCGAGAGCTCCCGCCTGGTGGGCGGACGGGCGGTGCCCCGGCCCAACCACCGGCTGACCGTCCTCAAGCGCCTCGCCGCGCGAAAAAAGACCCTCCCCTGGGCCGACCTCTTCAAGTACGACCGCCGCGACTTCATCAGGAAGGCCATGGTCACCTATCCCCAGTGCCGCTACATCATGATGTACCTCCACGAGAAGGGTTTGCTGAAGAAGTGGTACGACGCCTACGCCGACGGCTACGAGGACGACAAGACCGGCGCCGGGGCCATGGAGAAGGTCCTCAACAGGAAGCTCCCCGACATCCAGGCCGACTGGCTCAAGTGGGTGCGGAAGCAGGCCTCCCCGCCGCTGCGGCTGGCGGCGGGCTCGGCGTACATCGGGGTCCGGACCCGCGGGCAGGTCGACGGGCTCCGCATCCTGGAGACCGTCCCGGGCGGCGGGGCGGAGAAGGCCGGGCTGAAGCCCGGCGACGTCATCGTCGGCGTGGACGGCGAGCGGATGATCGACTCGGCCGCCCTGCTCCAGTTCGTCTCCAGCCACAAGCCCGGCGACCGCGTCGAGATCCGCTACCGCCGCGACGGGAAGTACGACGCCGCCGTCGTCACCCTGGGCCGGTGGCGCGGCCGGGCCCAGCCGAAGCCCAAGCCCAAGCCGCCGACCACCCGGCCCGCCCGGAAGGCGGCGTGAGAGGCCCTGCCGGCAGGTGCGCCGACGGCGCGGGAAGGTCCGTGTAAGGAGTGGCGGATGAGCACAGCGGCGTTGGCGGTGGCGGGCATGGTCCTCTGGCCGGTGGCGACTGCGGCGGCGGAGGCGGCGCCGCGGCGGTTCCGCTGGCTGCCCGTCGGAGAATATCGCGACCGGATGAAGGCCGGGTGGATCGGGCAGATGGCCGGCGTGGGCTGGGGCGGACCCACCGAGTTCCGATACAGAGGCCGGATCATCCCCCCCGACAAGATGCCCAAGTGGCGCCCCGGGTTGGTCAACCAGTTCCGCCAGGACGACCTCTACGTCGAGATGACCTTCCTGCGGACGCTGGAGACCCACGGCTTGGGGGTGTCGATCCGGCAGGCGGGGCTGGACTTCGCCGCCACGCGGTACCCGCTCTGGCACGCCAACGCCGCCGCACGGGCCAACCTCCGCCGCGGCATCGCCCCGCCGGACTCGGGGCATCCCCGCTTCAACCGTCACGCCGACGACATCGACTACCAGATCGAGGCCGACTACGCCGGGCTGATCGCGCCCGGGCTGCCCAACCTCGCCATCGAGCTGGGCGAGACGTTCGGGCGGGTGATGAACGACGGCGACGGCGTCTACGCCGGGCAGTTCGTCGCCGGCATGTACGCCGAGGCGTTCTTCGAGACCGACAGGGTCAAGATCGTTCGCGCCGGGCTGAGCTGCATCCCCCCCGCCAGCCAGTATCACCAGTGCATCTCCGACGTGCTCACCTGGCAGGCGGCCAACGGCGACGACTGGGAGAAGACCTGGCGGCTCATCGAGGCCAAGTACAACCTCGACCCGGCGTACCGGCGGTTCTCCTGCGGCAACCGCAAGGGGGGCGGGATGAACATCGACGCGAAGATCAACGGGGCCTACGCGGTGATGGGCTTGCTGTACGGGCGGGGCGAACCCGACAGGACGATCGTGGTCGCCACCCGCTGCGGGCAGGATTCCGACTGCAACCCCGCCACCGCCGGGGGGGTGCTGTTCACGACGATCGGCTTTTCCAGGCTGCCGGCGCGGTTCACCTCGGCCCTGAACGCCAACGCAAAGTTCAGCCATACGCCCTATGATTTCGCGAAGCTGACGGCCGTCTGCGAAAAGCTCGCCCGCCAGGCGGTCCTCCGCGCCGGCGGGAGGATCGAAAAGGACCCAAGCGCCCGGGAGGTCTTCGTCATCCCCGTGGTTGCCCCGCGCCCGGGCAAGCTCCGCCAGTGCTGGCAGCCCGGCGAGATCGCCAACAGCCGGTTCACCGACGAGGAGCTTGCCCGGCTCGCGTCGCCGTGGGATATCGGCAAGGCGGTGGCGAAGTTCGCCCCCGGCTGGCGGGTCCGTCACTGCGGCCGGCAGATGGAGCCGGGGCTGCGGAAGGAGTTCGGCGGGAAGAAGAACGTTCTCGTGACCCATCCGCTCACGCCGCAGATGGGGTGCGACCTCAGCCGGCGGGTACACATCCCCGCCGGCGGCGCGGCGGCCCTGAAACTCCTGGTCGGGCACCATCCCCGCGGCGACTGGCTGCTGATCGTCAGGGCCGACGGCAGGGAGCTGCTCAAGAAGCCGGTGGACAAGGCGACTTGCACGGCCGGCTGGATGGAAGTGAGGGTGGACCTGTCCGACTTCGCCGGCAAGACCGTCAAGCTGGAGCTGCTCAACCAGCCCACGGGCTGGCGCCACGAGGCGGCCTACTGGGCCCGGATCGCCCTGGAGGGGACGCGCCAGTAGCCCTTCACAGTCGATTCGGTGGTGGGTGCCGTTATCCGGTAACATCATATAGGTAATCGCCGGGGCGTTGCCGCGGCCTACGGGCTTGGCGCGAGCAGTGACTGTCCCGCATATCCGCATATCCTCAACATCGCTTGCCATTTCATCTCTGTTCTCCCCGTCGCTCAGTCCACTGCTGTTAGAGGTTCCAGCGGTCGGGAGGTTCCGCAGGGCGAGGCGATGGGCGCCATCGGCCGGAACGGCGGGCCCCCGGTATGCAACGCGGAGCGCAGGTTCGGGGCGGCGGCGTGACCGGACTGCCGAAGGCGGGGACAGCGGGGGCGGGCTTGCAGCGCTCTCACCTCAGAGCCGCCTTCCGGGCACGGCCCGACGGAGGCTTGGCGGCGAACGGAGACGCCGGGAAGGCTCGTCTGGGGGGCGGGGAGCGTTCCGCGCCCGCGCGCTCGCTGGCGAAGGCCCTGCGGGCGGCAGCCGCGAACGGAGAGGATTCTCAAAGAAAAAACCGGCAGACCGTTGACTTCGTGAGTGCGTTGTGTTATATTGACGTAGTGAGGAGTGCCTGATATGCGGAAGGACGAGAAGAGACTTTACGAGCTGAAGGCCGAGGTGATCGCAGCGGCCGGGCATCCGATCCGCCTGGCGATCATCGACTTCTTGAGGGACGGCGAACAGTGTGTCTGCGACATCGCTGACCACGTAGAGGCGCAGAGATCGAACGTCTCTCGGCACCTGAGCGTCTTGCTGAAGGCCGGCATCGTCGCCCAGCGCAAGGATGGGCTGAAGATGATGTACGCCCTCAAGACGCCCTGCATCTTGCGTTTCGCCGAGTGCGTGGGAGGCGTTCTGCGCGAGCGGGCCCGGGAAGCGGCAGCGGTGCTCGGGAAGGTCTGATCGCCTCCCCTTTTTTTGCGGCCGTGCGTGAGTATTTCGTAACGCACTCATATGACTGGAGCGTTGTGGATGGTCGAGTGGAAGAGTGAATGGCGGAGGCTGGCGGGCATCGCGGTCGTCTTCGCGGTGTTCTTCTGGCTGCCGATGGGCTGGAGCCGGTTCACCGGGGGCCTCCTGGAAGCCCTCCACCTGGTGAGGTGGTACGCCCGGGAGCACGTGCTGCTGTGCCTGGTGCCGGCCTTCTTCATCGCCGGGGCCATCGGGGTCTTCGTCAGCCAGAACTCGGTGATGAAGTACCTGGGCGCGAAGGCCGGCAAGGTGCTGGCCTACGGGGTGGCGAGCGTGTCGGGCACGATCCTGGCGGCCTGCTCCTGCACGGTGCTGCCGCTGTTCGCGGGCATCTATCGCATGGGAGCGGGGCTCGGACCGGCGACGGCGTTCCTCTACTCCGGTCCGGCGATCAACGTCCTGGCGATCATCCTGACGGCCCGCATCCTCGGGCTGGAACTGGGCATTGCCCGCGCCGTCGGGGCCGTCGCGTTCAGCGTGATCATCGGCCTGGCGATGCACCTTATCTACCGCAAGGAAGAGCTGGCCAAGGCCAACGGCCAGCTCGGCATGCCCGATCCGGAAGTCTCCCGGCCGCTGTGGCAGAGCGCGGCGTTCTTCTTCGTCATGGTGGGCGTGTTGGTCTTCTCGAACTGGGGCGCTCCGAACGACTTCCAGTTCAAGCTGACGGATGGCCGGTCGTTCCGGGCCGCCGTGACCAAGGCACCGGAGGACGCTTCGGCGGAGGGCGCGGCGTACCGCGTGAAGATGCTCGAAGGCCCGGAGGAGGGCAGGGAGGCCGACATCGCCGCGTCGGCCGTCGCAGGGAAGGCGCCACTGCCCGGCGTGTGGACGACCGTCTGGCGGAGCAGGTGGTGGATCGCCTCCGCGTTCGCCGTCGCACTGGCGGTGCTGCTGGTGTTCTGGTTCGGCATCACCTGGTGGAAGATCGCTCTGGCGGCGGTTCCGCCGACCGTCCTGGCTCTCGTGCTGCCCGCTGGCGGCCGGTGGGTGCTGATCCCGTTCTCGGCGGGAATCATCGGACTGTCTGTGGTCCTCAGCAGAAGCAAGGGCGAGGGGAGCGAGTGGTTCGCCTCAACCTGGGTCTTTGCCAAGCAGATCCTGCCTTTGCTGCTGGGCGGCGTGATCGTAGCCGGCTTCCTGCTCGGCCGGCCGGGTCACGAAGGGCTCATCCCCGGCAAGTACGTCGAGATGCTCGTGGGCGACAGCCCCGACACCTTCTTCGCCGTCACGGGCTGGGGCGGGGGCGGGTCCGAGCGCGTCCTCCGGGCCGTCTGGCCGGTGTGGACGAACTTCTTCGCCAGCGTCTTCGGCGCGTTCACGTACTTCGCCACACTCACCGAGGTGCCGATCCTCCAGGGGCTGATCGCCTCAGGCATGGGCAAGGGACCGGCCTTGGCGATGCTCCTGGCGGGACCGGCCTTGAGCCTGCCGAACATGCTGGTCATCGCCAGCGTCCTGGGGGCGAGGAAGACAATCACGTTCGTGACGCTGGTGGTCGTAATGGCCACGATCTCCGGCGTGGCCTATGGCGCCCTGTTCTAGGGCAGCGTAAGGAGATACGGAATGTCAGAATGCTGTGGCAGCCAACCTTCAGGGCCCGAGTCGCCTGACTGCTGCGGGTCCGGCGAGGGCAGGACGATCCTTCTGTATGCCTGCTCGGGGGCGGCGAACGTCGCGGAGATTGCCGACCGGGCGGCCCGCGAGCTGGTGTTCGACGGCCAAGGAACGATGTTCTGCCTGGCGGGCCTCGGGGCGGACGTCCAGGGCATGGTCCAGACCGCCCGCGATGCCGATCTGAACCTCGTGATCGACGGCTGCGAAGTGGACTGCGCCAGGAAGATCTTCGACCGCCACGGGCTGACCAACTACAGGCAGCTCAAGGTGACCGACCTGGGCATCGAGAAGGTCAAGGGCGTCCGATGCACACGGGAACAGGTGGACACGGTCGTCGCCAAGGCCAGGGAAGCGCTGGCTGAAACCGGAGGAGCATCCCCATGAAGAAGCTGCAGATCCTGGGAACCGGATGCCCGAAGTGCAGGAAGCTCACCGAGAACGCCGAGGCAGCGGCGAGGGCGGCGGGCATCGAGTACGCCATCGAGAAGGTCACCGACATCAACGAGATCATGAAGTTCGGCGTGATGATGACCCCGGCGCTGGCCGTGGACGGCGAGGTCAAGGTCGCCGGCAAGGTCCCCGAGCCGGAGGCCATCAAGGACATGCTGTCTTGACGCCTTCCGTTGATCCGGCCGGAGCCGCGTCGTGTGGGTCCCGACTCTAGCTCAATGCCCTTGCAGTGGCGGCGAGGGAGGCGAGGGCGGCCTCTCGCCCTGGGTCGGCTTGGCGGTCGTGGCCGGGTTGTGGTGGCTGGCCCATTGGACTGCGTCAACAAGGAGAAAGCAGGGTAGGTGCAAGATGAGCAAGATGGCAAAGATCGCGATTGTGGTTGCGCTCGTTATCGTCGTCGGCGTGGTGATCGTGATGAAAAGGGGCGGCTCCGCGTCCGACGCGGAACAGGTGACGACAGGTCCGGCTGCGCCAGCGAAGGCAGGCATACCCAAACTCCTCGATGTGGGATCGGTAACCTGCATTCCCTGCAAGATGATGGCCCCAATCCTGGAGGAGTTGAGGAAGGAGCACGCGGGCAGGTTCGAGGTCGAATTCATCGACGTCTGGAAAGAGCCGGAGGCGGGAAGGAAGTACAACATCAGCCTTATTCCCACGCAAATCTTCTTCGACGCCTCCGGCAAGGAGCTGTTCCGGCACGAAGGGTTCATCTCCAAGGAAGACATCCTGGCCAAGTGGAGGGAGTTGGGCGTCACTTTTGCCCCCAGTGTGTCCGTTCGTGGGCCAGCGTTCGAAAGGCTGGAACCTTCGAAGCCCGACACTCGCTCCAAGGATGAGATTTGCCACATGTGCGACGGGGACATCGCCCCCAAGACACTCGTCGCCGTCAAGACGGACAAGGGCCTGGTGAGGCTGTGCAGCGCCCACTGCTACTTCATCATGTACTCAGCCTTGACGCAGGATAAAGCAGGCTTCGAGCAGAAGGTGTCCGTGACCGATTGGGCGACCGGCAAGATGCTGCCTGCCACCAAGGCGGTTTACCTCTACGGTCTGGACGGCAAGACCGGCCGGCCTTGGGTCAAGGCCTTTGCTGACGAGGCCGCCGCCCGGAGGCAGCGGCGGGCCGACGGCGGCAGCATCATCGGCTTTGAGGTGCTCCAGCGGAAGGAACTGTCCCACCGCTGCGGCTTCTGCGACCGGGCGGTGTACCCTGAGGACACGGCAGTCGTCAAGGCCGGCGGAGTGTACACCTGGGGCTGCTGCCCGCACTGCGCCCTGGGCGTGGCGGCTCGGACGGGCAAGGACATCGAGGTCCGCCAGCCCGACGCCCTGACCGGTCAAATGATCGTCGTGAAGACACTGAACGGGAAGGTGGCAGCCATGGAGCCGCAGACCGCTGTGGCCTGGTTCGGCATGCGGAAGAAACCCGACGGCAAACTGGCCTCGGCCGGGTGCTTCCACCAGGCGAACTTCGTGAACCTCGAGAACCTGAAGAAATGGGTCGAGCAGCACCCCTACGAGACGGGCAAGCAGATCAGCGTGCAGCAGGCCCTGGCGGCCAAGATGAAGATGACGCCTCAGCAGATCGGCAAGGCCTGCAAGATCGGCGATTGCGCCCCGAAGTGATCGCCCCGCGCGCCGCCGAAATCGCCCGCGCACGACGCTGCAAGGAGAGAAGGGCATGAAGCACAATGCGAGCATCCTCACGGTCGCAGTGGTCGTCGGCCTGTCGGCTTCGTATGTCTCGGCCGGAGGCACCGCAGCGCCTGCCGCGAACGCCGCGGCGCCTCAAGCCGACATCACGATTGCCAAGACCTATCCGCGCCTGGCGTCGAGCGGTCTCATCCACGCGAAGCTGGCCAGACTCCCCGCTGGCACGGTTCTCCGGGCCGGCGCACTGGCAGTGACCGAAAAGGAGATCGCCAGCGAAATCGCCAAGGCCCCGGAGCCCGTGCGGGATCAGCTCCGGAACAACGCCTTCTACCTGCTGGAGCAGTTGGGCACGCAGAGGCTCCTGCTCAGAGAGGCCAGGGCCCATGCCGCCAAGGACGGCAAGGAGGTCTCCAAGCTATCCGAGCAGGAGTTGTTCAAGGCATTCTTCGACAAGCTCACGGCCGACGCCAAGGTGAGCGACCGGGAGATCGCTGATTTCCATCGCCAGAACAGGGATATGCTTGGGGGCGCCAAGTTGGAGCAGGTCAAGCCCCAGATCCGCGACTTCCTCCTGCGGCAGAAGAAGGAGAAGGCGGTCGCGGAGCATGTCCGGAGCCTCGGCAAGAGGACAGTGATCGAAGTGTCGGCCGAGTGGGCGAGAAGACAGGCCGGCCTCGCGAAGGACAACCCAGTGGACAAGGCCCGAAACAGCGGGAGGCCCTCTCTGGTCGATTTCGGCGCGGACGGCTGCCGGCCCTGTGACATGATGGCGCCGATCCTGAAGACGCTGAAGGCCAAACACGCCCGCAAGCTGAACGTGGAATTCGTGCATGTCCGGAAGCATCAGATCCTGGCCGCACGGTACGGTATCCGGTCGATCCCGGTGCAGGTCTTCTTCGACAAG
>CAZNSB010000187.1:0-9305 GCA_964575155.1 uncultured Planctomycetaceae bacterium
TCACCGACCGCGACGGCGGGAAGCACTTCACCAAGTACTACCGCTTCAAGAACAAGAAGCTCCTGGACGAGGGCGGCAAGGAGAAGGACCTCCCCGACATGGAGAACCTGGGCGTCTCGCCGCTGCCGGACGGCATGGTGCGGCTGTACAGCGAGTACGCCAACAAGGACCTGGCGTACGTGGGCGGGACGACGACGAAGTACGTCCCGATCGGGGACCGGGTGGAGGTGAACGTCGGTCGGGACGACGACATCACGATCATCCGCCGGCTGAAGGACCAGAAGATCACCCACATCATCGCCCGGCAGTACAAGCGCCGGCTGGACGACACGTGGATGTGGTACTACGACCTGGTGGACTACGACGAGACGTTCTACTACGAGGAGGAGATCGTCTCGGGCAAGCCCGTGGACGTGAAGGCGGACATCGAGCGGCGGTTCGGCGCCAAGGTGGTCCTCTGGGCCGATCCGCGGCGGCCGCCGGACTGGAACTCCAACGAGCCGGGGGCGTACGTGGACCTGCACCTGGTCGAGGGCCGGAAGGAGCGGGTCGATCAGAACCACGTGAAGTACTTCCTGGACCTGAAGCCCGGCAGGAAGCAGTTCGCCGCCTACAGCGTGACGTACAAGCGCCGCAAGGTGGGCCCGGAGCTGAACACCGACAAGCGCCGGGAGCCGAGGTAGGCCCCCGCGAGAGAACTCCTTCCTGGAAGAATGACCTCTGACCGAAAGGATCGAACGATGAGAAAGGCAACGTCAATCGCAGTCGCGTGCGGATGGCTCCTGGCGATCGCCGGCGCCGCCGAGGCGAGGATCAAGCTGACGACCCTCCCGGAGCGCGAGACCGTCCGCGTGGACATCCGCAGCGGGCGGTACACGCTGGTGGAGGAGGAGCGGACGGTGAACCTCCAGGCCGGGAGAAACCAGGTGGACTTCTCCTGGGCCAACATCAGCATCGACAAGAACTCGATCGTCTTCCGGGTAATCAAGTCGGACGGCGAGGTGAACGTGCTGAACACGAACTACCCGCCGAACGAGAACGCGTTGTACTGGGCGGTCAGCGCGGCCAAGGCCGGCCCGGCGGTGATCCGCATCTCGTACCTGATCGGGAACCTTTCGGCGGGTCCGAGCTACCAGGGCATCGTCGAGAACGACGAGAAGAAGCTGCTGATGCAGGTGTACATGACGGTGACGAACACGTCGGGGGAGAGCTTCGGCGAGTGCATCGTGCAGCCGGGGGTGGGCAAGACGACGGTGCGGTACTTCCGCAACGGCGAACGGAAGCGGATGCTGGCGGCGAAGTTCGCGGAGGTCCCGATCCAGAAGCGCTACGTCTTCGACGCCAAGGTCGACCAGAAGCGGACGCGGATGTACTACCGCCTCGTCAACGACAAGGACAACAAGATGGGCAGCTTCCCCCTGCCGTACGGCAAGGTCAGGCTGTTCATCAAAGAGCCGAAGAGCGACGAGGACACCGTCCGCAGCCAGGCCTTCCTCGGCGAGGACTGGGGCAAGTACACCCCGCTGTTCGCCCCGCTGGACCTGTACGTCGGGGTCGCCCAGGACGTGAAGGTCGAGCGGTTCACCATGCAGCCGGAGGGGGGGCCGCGAAAGGCCTTCGACGAGTTGACCTGCCCGCGGAAGCTGATCACCGGGCGGACCGCGGTCACGAAACCCCGCTTCCGCAACCTGCGGACGCGCTTCCGCTACCGGTGCCAGAACTTCAAGACCGAGAAGGGAAAGCCCGTCGCCGTGCCGCTGACGATCACCGAGCACGTGGACGGCGAGTGGATCATCGAGAAGGTCGTCCTCAAGGAGATCACCGGCGAGCGGAACCTCCAGAAGGCCAAGACCATCCCGCACGAGGAGATCTTCAAGACCAAGCGGATCGACACGCGGAACGTCGAGTTCGAGTTCCAGCTCTCGCCGACGACCATCGACAAGAAATACGACCTGTTCATCACCATCCTGCGGAAGAACCGCCGGTACTGAGCGGGGCGCCGTGCCCGCGCACCCGCCCTGCATGGACGCGCCGGTCGGCCCCGGCCGAAGTGGCCGATGAGCTCAAACCGGGCGTGAATTCCCGGGGCCGATGCGGTAAGATTCCCCGCGCAAGCCTTCCCAGGCGGCGCGAGCCGACGATCTGGACGCACGCCATGGGGAGTTTGCGGGAAAGGAGATGACAGAATGGGCACGAAAGGCATCGAGATCCTTGGCATGGACGTCAAGGAGGTGGTGGACCTGCTGAACCGGGCGTTCGCGGATGAGTGGCTGGCGTACTACCAGTACTGGCTGGGGGCCAAGGTCGCCAAGGGGCCCATGAAGGAGGCCGTCATCGCCGAGCTGACCCAGCACGCCGCCGACGAGCTTCGCCACGCGGACATGGTCTCCGTGCGGATCATCCAGCTCGGCGGCACGCCGGTGGGCTCGCCGCAGGGCTGGCTGGAGCAGACGAACTGCGGCTACGACCCGCCCGAGGACCCGCACGTCAAGACGCTGCTGGCCCAGAACATCAAGGGCGAGCAGTGCGCCATCGGCGTCTACAACACCATGCTGGCGGCCACACGCGACAAGGATTCGGTGACCTACAACATGGCCGTCCAGATCCTCGCCGACGAGGTCGAGCACGAGGAAGACCTCCAGGCGCTGCTGGAGGACCTGGAGCTGATGCTCAAGAAGGCCTGAGCGGCGGGGGCGGATGGGGGCCGCGGGTGCCGTGGCGGGCGCTGTCTCCCGCCATGCGATGGGCCACGCGGGTCCACATGGCGGCAGACGACGGCCGCCATGGCACCGGCGCTCATTCGCTTTCGCTGACCAGCCTCTCCGCCGCGGCCAGCCAGGCCGGGCTGATCCTCACCCCCCAGCCCGGGCCGGCGGGCACGGCGACGTGCCCCTCGCGGACGGCGAGCGGGGGGTCGTACAGGTCGCTGGCCCATTGGTTCGGCTCGATGGAGAACTCGAGGTACGGCCCGGCGTTGGGGATGGCGGCAAGCAGGTGCAGGGTGAAGACGGCGACCAGGGAGAGGTTGGCCGAGTGGGGCACGACCGGCAGGTGCGCCTCGGCCGCCGCGGCCGCGACCCGGAGCGTGCGGGTCATCCCGCCGAGATAGCATATGTCCGGCTGGACGATGTCGACGGCGTTGGCGGCGATCATTCGCCGCCACTGGGCCAGGTCGTTGTCCTGCTCGCCCCCGGCGACGGGGACGTCCAGGGCCGCCGCCACCTCGGCGGTCCACTCCAGCTCCCAGTAGGGGCAGGGTTCCTCGAAGTGGCGGAACCCGCTGTCCTCGAGCAGCCGCCCCACCTCGACGGCCTTGGCCGGCGTGTAGCAACTGTTGGCGTCGGCCAGCAGGGCGACGTCGTCGCCGAGGGCCTTTCGCACGGCCGGGACGAGCGCCTCCGTCCGGCCGGGCCATTGGTCCTCGTCGTGCCCGCACTTCTTCCCAATCCGGATCTTGAACGCCTCGAAGCCCTTCTCCTCTCGCAGCCGCAGGAGCCTCTCGGCCTCGTCGGGCGGGGCGATGTCCCGCCGCATGCTCGAACCGTACGCGCGGATTCTCACCTGCCGACCGCCCAGCAGCTCGCAGACGCCCTTGTCCTCGAGCTTCCCGCGGAGGTCCCACAGCGCGGTGTCCACGCCGCCCAGGGCCCGGCAGACGTAGGACCAGGGGAACTTGTAGTTGTCCTCGATGCAGCGGTCGACGATGCCGTCGGCGTCGAGCGGGTCGGCCCCCAGGGCGGCCGGGGCAACCTGCCGGTGCAGCACCGTCGCGGAGATGTCGGCGTTGGCCGGGGCGATCTGGCCGAAGCCCTCGGCCCCGTCGTCGGTCCGGACGCGGACGACGCTGAGGTGCCCCTGGGTGAACGTCTCGATGCTCTTGATTTTCATTTCGGCCTCCGGGAGAAGCATTCTAACGTCCCGGCCCGCGTGCGTGAAGGAGTTCGGCGGCGGCGGGGGCCGGCCGGGCATCCGCCGCACGCGGCAAAGATTTTCCCAAATCGCCGGTTCTGCCCCCGGTCGGACGGCGTTAAACAGTACCGACTGGTCAGTTCCATTCTGACCGGCCGGCGACCGTGGCAAAGGGATGGCCATGCCCAAGAGAGACCGGCACGCGGAAATCATGCAGGCGGCGGAAAAGCTCTTCACCAGCCGCAGGTTCCACGAGATCACCCTCGACGACGTCGTCGCCGAGGCCGGGGTGGGCAAGGGAACCGTCTACCGCTACTTCCGGAACAAGGACGACCTGTTCTTCCAGACCGCCACCAGGGGCTTCGACGAGCTGTGCGAGCTGCTGACGCGGAACGTGCCGGCCAGCGCCCCCTTCCCCAGGCAGCTTCTCAGCGCCTGCCGGCAGGTCAGCGCGTTCTTCCGCGGCCGGCGGCAGCTCTTCCGGATGATGCAGTCGGAGGGCGCCCGCATGTACTGGTTCCGGGGCGACACCCGCCAGCGGTGGATGGATCGGCGGAGGAAGCTCGTCTCGGCCGTCGCCCACATCATCCGCAAGGGCGTCCGCGAGGGAAAGATCCGCCGCGACGTCCGCGCGGACACCCTGTCCAGCTTCCTGCTGGGCATGCTGCGGACCCGGGCGCGCGACCTGGACCACGTCCCGGAATCCTCCCGCCCCCTGGAGCTGGTGGTGAAGGTCTTCTGCGAGGGCGCCGGCCCGCCCCGGCCGGCGACGCGCCGCGCGACCAGCGGGGCAAAGGCCGGAAGGAACGCAAGACCATGAAGAAAACCCTCGTGATCCTGGTGATCGGTGCCCTGGCCGCGGCGGCGGGCTGGCAGATATACAAGCGCGCCTCCGCCGGAACCGACAAGGGCCCACGCCGCCGGTCCGTCGCGGTGGCCGTGGAGGTCGCCGGCGTCCGCAAGGCGGCGATTCCCGACATCGGGGACTTCTCGGGAAGCCTGATCCCGAAGTCGACGTTCGTTGCCGCCGCCAAGATCGCCGGCCGGCTGGAGAAGCTGCTGGTCAACCTGGGCGACCCGGTCCGGCGAGGCCAGGTCATCGCCGTGCTCGACGACGAGGAGTTCGCCCAGCAGGTCGAGCAGGCCCGCGCCGAATTGGACGTCACCAAGGCCAACGTGGACAACTGCACCAGCGACCTGGAGGCCGCCCGGGCCGAGTTCGCCCGCACCAAGGCCCTGCGCGACAAGAAGATCGCCTCCGATTCGGAGTACGAGGCGGAGGAGGCCAAGTACAAGGCCTGCCAGGCCAAGCAGAAGGTGGCCCAGGCCCAGGTGGCGCAGAAGGCGGCGGCCCTGAAGGCCGCCCAGATCCGCCTGTCCTACACGAAGGTCCAGGCCTTCTGGGACGACGGCGACGAGCCCAGGATCGTCGCCGAGCGGTTCGTCGACGCCGGCGCCCTGCTGAAGGCCAACGACCCCATCGTCTCCATCATCGAGGACCGCGTCGTCACCGCCGTCATCTACGTCATCGAGCGCGACTACCCCAAGGTCCGCGCCGGCCAGGCCGCCACCGTGACCACCGACGCCCATCCCGGCAGGAGCTTCACCGGGCGGGTCGTCCGCATCGGCCCGCTGCTGGAGGAGACCTCCCGCCAGGGGCGGGTCGAGATCGAGATCCCCAACCCCGACCGGCTGCTGCGGGCGGGGTACTTCGTCCGGGCCAAGATCGAGTTCGCCCTGCACGAAGGGGCCACCGCCGTCCCGGTCGGCGCCCTGGTCAAGCGCGATAACCGGCAGGGCGTCTTCCTGGCCGACCCCGCCGGCCGGAAGGCCACCTTCGTGCCCGTCACCGTCGGCGTCGTCAGCGGCGAACTGGCCGAGATCGTCAAGCCCGCCCTGGCAGGGCAGGTCGTCACCCTCGGCCACCACCTCCTGGAGGACGGCTCGGCGATCCTGCTGCCCGCCGCCCGCCGCCCCGGAACGCAGCCCGCCGGCCGGGGGGCCACCACGCAAAGCACCACCCGCGGGGCCGGGAGAGGAGCTTCTCGATGAGGATATCCCGGCTGTCGGTGCGCCGCCCCATCTTCACGATCATGGTCGTGCTGATCGTGATCATCCTGGGGACGGTGTCGCTGGTTCGGCTGCCGATCGACCTCATGCCGGACATCACCTACCCGACGCTGAGCGTCTCCAGCAGCTATGAGAACGCCAGCCCGGAGGAGATCGAGGAGCTGATCACGCGCCCCATCGAGGAGGCCGTCAGCTCGGTGCCGGGGGTCGAGGAGATCACCTCGATCTCCTCGGAGGGCCGCAGCTCCGTCCGCGTGAAGTTTGCCTGGGGCATGGACCTGGCCGAGGCCGCCTCAGACATCCGCGACCGTCTCGACCGCGTCGTCCACCACCTGCCCGAGGACGCCGAGCGCCCCAGCCTGCGAAAGTTCGACCTGGCCAGCTTTCCCGTCCTGATCCTGGGCGCCTCCAGCAGGCTGGACCCCATCGAGATGCGCCACATCCTCGAAAAGCAGGTCAAGAACCGCATCGAGCGGGTGCCCGGCGTGGCGGCCATGGACATCCACGGCGGGCGGGAGCGGGAGATCCACGTCAACCTGGACGGCGACAAGGTGCGGGCGTTGGGTCTGCGGCTGGAGGAGGTGATGCGGAAGATCCGCGAGGGCAACGTGAACCTGCCCGCCGGCGTGGTCGAGCGCGGCGACCTGGACGTAACCATTCGCGTCCCCGGCGAGTACGAGAGCCTCGCAAGCCTCCGGGAGACCGTCATCGCCCGCCGCGGGGGCGCGGCCGTCCGGCTCAAGGAGATCGCCCGCGTGGTCGATTCCTGGGTCAAGGTCACGCGGATCGCCCGGGTCAACGGCCGGCCGGGGGTCCGCGTCGCCGTCAGCAAACGGTCCGGAGAAAACACCGTCAACGTCGCCCGCGCCGTCATGAAGGAGGTCGAGCGCCTCAACCGGGACATCCCCCAGATCCACCTCACGCCGATCATCGACACCTCCGATTACATCAAGCGGTCCCTCTCCAACGTCGGGAGGGCGGCCGCGTTCGGCGGCGTGCTGGCCGTCATCGTGCTGCTGCTGTTCCTGCGCAGCCTCCGCAGCACCGTGGTGATCGCCACCTCCATTCCCGTCTCCATCGTGGCGACCTTCGCCCTGATGTACTTCAGCGGGTTCACCCTGAACATCATGACGCTGGGGGGGATGGCCCTGGGGATCGGCATGCTCGTGGACAACTCCATCGTCGTCCTGGAGAACATCCACCGCCGCCGCGAGGCCGGCGAGCCGCCCGTCCCCGCCGCCATCGAGGGCGCCGAGGAGGTCTCCAACGCCATCATCGCCAGCACGCTGACCACGGTGGTGGTGTTCCTGCCGCTGATCTTCATGCGCGGCATGGCCGGGGTCATGTTCAAGCAGCTCTCCATCGTGGTGGGCTTCGCCCTGATGTGCGCCCTGACCGTGGCGCTGACGCTGGCGCCGACGCTGTCGGCACGCGTCCTGCCCGAGCGGACGAGGCAGGCAAACCACGGCCGCGAAACCCTCGGGCGAAAGCTCTTCCGCATCACCGGGCGGTTCTTCAACCGGCTGGAGACGGGCTACAAGCACGTGCTTCACTTCGCCCTGGGCCACCGCCTGCTGGTAACCGCCGGGGCCGTGGGCCTGCTGGGCGCTTCCCTGGGACTGGTCCCCCTGGTCGGCGTCGAGCTGATGCCCAGCGCCGACGAGGGCGAGGTGCGCGTCTCCGGCGAGATGGCCGTGGGCACCCGGCTGGAGAAGCTGGACGAGAAGTTCCGGCGGATCGAGGACATCGTCCAGGCCAACGTCCCCGAGATCAAGAACACCACCGCGATGATGGGCGGGTCGCGCTGGCGGGGGTCCGGATCGCACACCGGGCAGCTCCGCATCACCCTCAAGCCCGTCTCGCAGCGGCGGCGATCCAGCGAGCAGATCGCCTCCGACCTCCGCCGCAAGCTCCGCAACATCCCCGGCGTCACCATCCGCACCCGCGCCGGGCAGGGGCTGTTCCTGCTGCGCATGGGACAGTCCGGAGAGGACAAGGTCCAGGTCGAGGTCTACGGGCACGAGCTGGAAGTGGCCGACGCCTTGGCCAAGGAGGTCGAGAAGGTCATCGAGGCCGTCCCCGGAGTCACCGACGCCCAGATCAGCCGGGAAACCGGAAACCCCGAAGAGCTCATCATCATCGACCGCCAGAAGGCCGCCGACATGAAGCTCAGCGTCTCCGACATCGCCAACATGCTCCAGACCGCCCTGTCCGGGACGCGGGCCGGCAACTTCCGACAGGCCGGCGACGAGTACGCCATCCGCGTCCAGCTCGAGAACGCCGAGAAGCTCGACCTCCGCGAGATCCTGGACCTGACGCTGACGAACGCCGACGGCAATGCCGTGGTGCTCCGCAACGTGGTGGCGGTCCGCCCCCGGCTGGGGCCGGTGAAGATCGAGCGCAAGGACCAGCAGCGCGTCGTCACCGTCTCGGCCAACATCGCCGGACGCGACATGGGCGCCATCCTCGCCGACATCCGCACGGGCCTGGCGGCCGTGCCCCTGCCCAGGGACTTCAGCATCACCTTCGGCGGAGACTACGAGGAGCAGCAGAAGTCTTTCTACGAGCTGCTGCTGAGCTGCGCCCTGGCGCTGACCCTGGTGTACAGTGTAATGGCCTGCCAGTTCGAGAGCCTGCGCGACCCGTTCGTGGTGATGTTCTCGGTGCCCCTGGCCGCCATCGGCGTGGTGGGCATGCTGTTTGTCAGCGGGACGACCTTCAACGTGCAGTCCTTCATCGGCTGCATCATGCTGGCCGGCATCGTCGTCAACAACGCCATCCTGCTGGTCGACCACACCAACCTGCTCCGCCGGCGCGACGGCATGCCCCTGCGGGAAGCCATCGAGGAGGCCGGGCGGAGACGCCTGCGACCCATCCTCATGACCGCCATGACCACCATCACCGCGCTGACCCCGCTGGCCCTGGGCGCCGGCGAGGGCGGAGAGGCACAGGCCCCCATGGCCCGCGTGGTGATCGGCGGGCTGCTCAGCTCCGCCCTGATCACCCTCGTGTTCGTCCCGGTGGTCTACTCCATCTTCGAACGCGGAAGCAAGCACGCCGCGGAACCCCAGGCCTCGTAAGGACAACTGGAAACAGCGCGCATGTTCAAGACAAACGCAGCATCCAGGACCCTCGGCGCGGCGCTGATGCTCGCCGCCGCGACGCTCCCCTCGTGCACGGTCTTCGACCCCGACCGCTACGCCGACTACCTCGATCGGGCGGGCGGGTCCGGGGGGGGGCGGGCCCCGGCGCCGCCCGCGCCGGCCGATGCCGCCGCGACCCGCCCCGCCGACCGGGACGACCAGGACCTGGCCGTCACCGTACAG
>CAZNSB010000188.1:0-399 GCA_964575155.1 uncultured Planctomycetaceae bacterium
GGCGTGCTTCGGGTCCAGCGCGATGGCCTTGGCGAAGTACCCGGCGGCCGGCTTGGGCTGCCCCCGCCGGGCGAGGATCACGCCGATGCCGTAATGGGCGGGGGCGTAGGCGGGGCGGCGGCGGATCGCCTCCTGGAAGTAGCGCAGGGCCTCGGCGCCTCGCCCGCCCCGGCTGAGGATCTGGGCGAACTCGCACAGGGTCTCGGGGTCGGCCCGGATGGCGAGCGCCTTGCGAAGGTGACCGTCGGCCTGGGCGTGCCTGCCGAGCTTCCGCAGCAGCCTGGCCAGGTTGCGGTGCACCTGGAAGCTGTCGGGCTTGAGGCCCTCGGAGGTCTTCAAGTGGCGCAGGGCCTCGTCGTTCCTCCCCTGCCCGGACAGCGCCACGCCCAGGTTCCGGAA
>CAZNSB010000188.1:435-9293 GCA_964575155.1 uncultured Planctomycetaceae bacterium
CACGATGCTGCGATACATGCCCACGTCGTCGCGGTAGTCCGCGTTGCGCCGGACCGTCGCCGCGGCCAGCGCCGCCACCAGCAGGAGGACCACCCCCGCGCCCGCGGCGAGGCGGGCGGGCAGCGCCGGCGGGAGGAAGCGCCGCCCGAGGGCGTAGCCCCCGACCACGACCAGGCAGACCACCGCCGCCAGCGGGAGGTACATCCGGTGCTCGAAGGCCACGTCCGCCAGCGGGAAGATGCTGGAGGAGGGGGCAAGGATCAGGAAGAACCACGCCCCCAAAAAGCCCCAGCCGGGGCACCTCCGAAGCGCCCAGACCGTTCCGCTCAGGAGCACGGCGACGCCGATCGCCGGCGGGAGAAGCGCCCCGGGGGTCTTCGCCACCGGCCAGGCGTAATCCAGGCACAGCGGGTGAGGCCAGAACGTCAGCCGAAGGTAGTGCAGGATCACCCCGAACTGGGTGAAGGCGTACTCGGGCGCCGAGACCGACTTCATGCCGAACCCGGCGGAGGTCGTCGACCCGGCCGACAGCACCGGCCACGCCAGCCAGGCCACGATCACCCACGTGCTCGCCAGGGCGGCGTGGAGCCCGCGGCGGAGGCGAAAGACCTCCCGCCACGAGTCGGCAAGGAACACCCGGTCGTACAGCAGCACCACCACCGGGGCGACGACCATCACCTCCTTGCACCCGGCGCCCAGCACCGCCGAGACCATCGCCGCCACCACCCACCCGACGCGGCGGGGCGAGTTGAAGCTGCGGATCGCCGAGTACAGCGTCAGCAGGAAGAACAGCCCCATCATGACCTCGGAGCGCTGGATGACGTAGGTGACCGCCCCCGTCTGGATCGGGTGCGCCATCCAGATCAGCGCCACCGCCAGCGCCAGCGGGCCGGCCGACCGCTCGAAACGGCCCCCCAGCCGCCGAAGCAGCAGCGTCCGCCGCACCACCCCCAGCAGCGCCAGCGCCGCCAGGACGTGGAAGGCGACGTTGAAGGCGTGGTAGCCGGAGACCTCCAGCCCGCCGAGGGCGTAGTTGATCGCCAGCGAGAGGTTCACCACCGGGCGCTGCACCCAGAGCCCGGCCCGCGGCGGCCAGAGGCGGCGGATCGCCTCGCGCTCGACGATCGCGTGGTGGTCGTCCAGGAAGAAGCGCCCCCCGAAGCTGTTGGCGTAGATGCCGACGCCGACGGCGACGACGGCGGCCGCCGCCAGCGGCCCGAACCAGCGCCCGCCCGCCGGCGCGGCCGCGGCGGCCCCCGCCGGCGCGTCGGCATCACCCGTCGCCCGACCTCGGTCCTCTTCGCCCATGGGCAGGCATTATATAGAGATTTCGCCGGGAGGGTTGACGAATCAAGAAGGAATCCCCTCACGGCCCCGGCGGGCGGGAGCGGAAAGGACGCCCCGCCTCATACAGCTTCCGCCGGGCCGCGTACTTCGCCGCCAGATCGGGCCTGGCGAGCTTCCGCGCCAGACCGATCGCCTTGTCGATGGCGACCAGGGCGTCCTCGAACCGCCCGGCCTCGGCGTAGGCAGCGGCCAGCGTGTCCACCCGGCCGGGGCTTCCCGGGGCGTTCCCGCAGGCCTTTTCGGCGAGCGTGACGGCCTCGGCGCCGTCGCGGACCGTCTCGTCCGGGCAGGTCGCCAGCACCCAGGCCAGGGCGTTGGCCGCCTCGACGTTCCCGGCCCGGGCGGCCAGCTCGGCGCGGAAGTGCCCGACCGCCTCGCCCGGGCGGGCCAGCATCACCAGGGCCAGGCCAAGGTGATAGTGGACGCCGGGCATGTCCGGCTCGAGGGCCCGTGCGCGTTGAAGGTGCCGCAGGGCCTCCCGCCCCTGTCCCAGTTGGAGAAGGACGGCCCCGAGGTTCTTGTGGGCGCCGGCGAAGCCGCCGCGGCAGCGGATCGCCTCGCGGAAACACCGGACGGCCTCGGCGCGGTTGCCCTCACCGGCCAGGGCCACGCCGAGGTTGTTGTGGATCTCCGCCTGGTAGGGCTTTATCTCTATGGCCCGGCGATAGTGGGCGATGGCCTCGGGCACCCGCCCGCGGGCCCTCAGCAGCATGCCGAGGTTGTTGTGGACGTCGGCGGCGTTGGGCTTGAGCTGAAGCGCCCGCTGGAAGTGCCCGATGGCCGCGTCCGCCCGGCCCAGGGCCGCCGCCACGCGGGCCAGCCCGACGTGCCCGAGGTGGTAGTCCGGGGCCCGGTCCGTGGCGATCTGAAAGTGCCCCCCCGCCTCCGCGATCCGCCCCTTCTCGAAGACGGCGAAGCCCAGGTTGGCGCGGGCCCGCTGGTTCTCGGGCCGCTGGCCGACCACGTCACGGTACATCGCCTCGGCGTCGGCGTAGTCTTCGTTGCGGAGGTAGGTCAGGGCGGCCAGGGCGGCCACGGCGGCGCCGGCGAGCAGGGTGCCGGCGGCGGCTGCGGCCGGGCGCCCCGGCAGGCGGGCGGCGAGGGCGTAGCCCCCGATCACGACCAGGCAGACCACCGCCGCCAGGGGCAGGTACATCCGGTGCTCGAAGGCGGCGTCGGCCAGCGGGATGATGCTGGAGGTCGGGGCGAGGATCAGGAAGAACCACGCGCCCAGGAAGCCCGCCGCCGGCCGGCGCCACAGCGCCACCGCCGTCCCCGCCAGCAGCGCCGCCACCAGAAGCCCCTGCGGGAACACGTCGGCGGCGCCCTTCGCCAGCGTCCAGCCGTAGTCCAGACACAGCCCCACCGGCCAGAAGGCCAGCCGGAGGTAGTGCGCGATCACCGCCGACTGCGTCAGGGCGTAGGCGCCCCACGGGCGGGCCCGCGGGCCGACGCCCGTTGACCCGGCGCCCGACAGCAGGGCGGCCACGGGCGCCGCCACGATCAGCCACGTCCCCGCCAGCACCGCGTACAGCACCCACCGCCGCCCGGCCACCTCCCGCCACGACGCCGCCACGAACACCCGGTCGTACAGCAGCACCACCACCGGGGCGGCCACCATCACCTCCTTGGTCCCCATCCCCGCCGCGCACGCCGCGGCCGCCGACGCGAACCAGCCCGCGCGGCCGCCGCCGGTGAACCCGCGGACCGCGAAGTACATCGTCAGCAGGAAGAACATCCCCATCATGGACTCGGCGCGCTGGACGACGTAGGTGACCGCGCCCGTCTGGAGGGGGTGCACCGCCCAGATCGCCGCCGCCGCCGCCGCCAGCGGCAGTGCCGCCGACGCGAACCGACCCCCCAGCCTCGGCAGCAGCAGCGTCCGCCGAACGACCCCGAACAGCGCCAGGGCCGCCAGGAGGTGCGCGGCGAGGTTGACGGCGTGGTATCCCCGGACGTCCAGCCCGCCGAAGGCATAGTTGGCGGCCAGGGAGAGGAACAGCACCGGGCGGTGCCGCATCGCCCCCGCCCGCGGCGGCCAGAGGCGGCGGACGTTGGGGTTGTGGACGATCGCGTTCTCGTCGTCGAAGAGGAACTTCCCCGCGAAGCTGTTCGAGTACGCCGCCGCGCCCGCGGCGACGATCAGCCCCGCCGCCGCCAGCACCCGCAGCCGATGCCGCCCTGGCAAGCCCTTTCCGCCCACGCCCGTATTATAATCCGCCCCCCTCCCGCCGCCAGGGCCCGCCGGCGGGGGTCACCACCGCCACGTCTTCCGCAGCGGCCGGCCGGCGTCGTACAGCTCCACGTGGCGCTCGATCTGGCTGGCGAGGTCCGGCTGGTCGGCCTGGAGGGCGGCCTGCACCGCCCGCCTCGCCGTCGCCGCCGCCTCCCGGAAGCGCCCCACCTCCGCGTACGCCGCCGCCAGCGTCGCCAGGCGCGCGGGGTCCTTGTTCCCGGAGGCCCGGCAGGCCCTGGTGGCCAGGGCCACCGCCGCGGGCCCGTCGCGGATCGACTCGTCCGCGCACGTCGCCAGCAGCCGGGCCAGCTCGTCCATCGCCTGCGCGTCCTCCGGCTTGGCGCGAAGCCGCCCGCGGCAGGAGTCCACCCTCTCGGCGAACACAACCCGAAGGTTCTCCACCCGCCGCAGGGCCGCCCGCGCCCCGCGGTGGTCCGGCTGGAGGCGAAGCGCCCGGGCAAAATGCCCGGCGGCGGCCTTGTGCTCGCCCTGGCGGGCGACGAGCTGGCCGAGGTGGAAGTGCGCCGCCGCGCACCCCGGGTGCATCCGGATCAGCTCCTCGTAGGCGGCCTCGGCCTCGGCGAACTGCCCCTGCCGCGCCAGGGCCAGAGCCAGGTTCAGCCGCGGGTCCCGCCACTGAGGGCTCAGCCGAATCGCCTCCCGGTAGCACCGCACCGCCTCAGGCAGGCTCCCGTGCCGGGCGTGCAGGATCCCCAGGTTGTTGTAGGCGCTGAACCACTCCGGGTCGATGCGGACGGCCTCGGCGAACTGCCCGATGGCCTCGCGCGTCTTCCCCTGCTGCTCGAGGGCCATGGCCAGGTTCAGGCGCGCCAGACGGTGGTTGGGCTTGATCTGAAGCGCGCGGCGAAACAGCTTCTCGGCCGCGGCCGGATCCTTCTCCTCCTCGGCCAGGATCTTCCCCAGGTTGTTCAGCGCGTCGGGATAATCGGGCATCAGTCCCAGGGCGAACTGGTAGTGCCGCTTGGCCTCGGCGACGTCCCCCCCCCGGCCGCGGTTCTCCAGGGAGAGCCCCAGGTTCACGCGCGCCCGGGGGTTCCGCGGGCACCTGTCCACGACGTCGGCGTACATCCGCACCGCGTCGGCGTAGTCGGCGTTGCGGCGGACGGTCAGGAACCCCAGCGCCGCCACCACCCCCACCAGCAGGGCGAAGCCCAGGGTCTGCCCGAGGACGCTCCGCCACTCCGGCTCGCGGACGCCGCGCCCGAGGAAGGAGGCCCCCAGGGCGTAGGCGACCGTCACCGCCGCGGCGGCCACCGCCGCCAGCGGCAGGTACATCCGGTGCTCGAACGCCGGGTCCGCGATCGGCATGAAGCTCGAGGTCGGGGCGAGGATCAGGAAAAACCACGCCCCCAGGAAGCCCGCCGGCGGCCAGCGCCACAGCGCCACCGCCGTCGCCGCCACCAGCAGGCCCACCTTGATCGCCGGGACGACGATCTCCCCCGCCGTCCGCGCCACCGGCCAGCCGTAGTCCAGGCACAGACCCCTCGGCCAGAACGTCAGCCGAAGGTAGTGCATGATCACCCCGAACTGCGTCCGGGCGTACTCGCCCGGGCTGATCGCCGCGAACTGAAACCCCGCCTTCGCCGCCCGCGGCACCGAGGCCCCCAGCCGAAGAAGGATCAACCACGTCAGCACCAACCCCACGTACAGCCCCCAGCGCCGGCGGAGAAGGCGGCCCCAGCCTCGCGCCAGGAACACCCGGTCGTACAGCAGGACCACCACCGGGGCGGTGACCATCACCTGCTTGCAGCCCATCCCCGCCGCGCACGCGGCGACGGCCGCGGCGTACCACCGCCGGGGCCTCGGCGAGCCCGCCCCCCGGATCACGCAGTAGAGCGTCAGGAGGTAGAGCATCCCCATCATGGACTCGGCGCGCTGGACGACGTAGGTGACCGCCTGGGTCTGGAGGGGGTGCGCCATCCAGATCAGCGCCACCGCCAGGGCCAGCGGATCGGCCGCCGACGCGAGCTCCCTGCCCCCCCGGCCGGCCAGGAGCGTCCGCCGCACGACCCCGAACAGCGCCAGCGCCGCCAGCAGGTGCACCGCCAGGTTGAACGCGTGATACCCCCACACCTCCAGCCCGCCCAGCCGGTAGTTGACCGCAAACGTCAACGCCACCACCGGGCGCATGTCCTTCGAGCCGAACATCGTCTCCCACACCGGCCAGAGCTTGTGCACCCGCCGGTTGGTCACGATCGCCGAGTAGTCGTCCAGGAGGAACTGCCCCCGGAAGCTGTTGAGGTAGACCACCGCGCCGACGCCGACGAGGATCATCGCCGCCCAGCCCACGGGCAGCCGCCACCACGGCCCCGCCGCGTCGTCCGCGCCCGCAGGCCCGATTTCACCCAGCTCGTCCACGAGCGGCATTATAGCCCCTTCCCCCGCCAACGCCACCACCGCCCGGCAAGTCGCGCCGGCAGGGCGTCTCCTGAAACGCCCGACGCCGCCGCTCCTGACGGCGTCCGTCGCGGGCCGGGCGCCTCGCGAAGCGGCCAGCCGCGCGGCTGGCCCTCTGGCGATCTCAGGTCGGTGCGCACCGCGTCAGCAGGTGGGCCGGGCACCCGCCACAGGCGGACAGGTACTCGCCGGACAATTCGCTGCGTCTGTCGCGCTTGTCGGCATCGCCCCGTTGGCCGTCATCACCGTGATCCTCTTCTTGGTCGTCGGGATTCCCATCCTGTCGATGTTGCCGGGCCTGCCCGAGTGGCTCGACACCGTGGGCCTCCTTGCGGGAAGCCTCGGTGTAATCGGTGCCTGTGGCGCGGCGAGCGCGCGGTTCTTCGCGAGTACGCTCCTGCCAAGGCCCAGCCGGTAGATCGGGCATCCTGCCCGACATCCCAACTACGGGCGCGGGCCGGGGCAGAGGGGCTTGCCGGCCTGGTAGAGCTTCAGGCGGGCGCGGTATTCGGCGGCGGCGCGGGCCCGGCCGGAGTCGTCGGCCCGTTGAATGGCGCGGCGGATGGCGCCGACGGCGTCGTCGAAGCGGCCGGCCTCGGCGCAGGCGGCCGCCAGCGTGTCCAGGAACGCGTGGCTTTCCGGGTCGGAGCGGCAGGCCTTTTCGGCCAGCCTGACGGCCTCGGCGCCGTCGCGCAGCCGGGGGTCGGGCCACGTCGCCAGCAGCCGGGCAAGCCCGTTGTTCGCGCCGGGGTGGTCGCCGTCGGCCCGCAGGGCGGCTCGGTACTGGTCGGCGGCGGACGCCCCGTCGCCGGCGGCGGCGAGGGCGACGGCGAGACTGCAACGGACCTTCACGCGGTCGGGGCCTTCGGCGTGCCTCAGGGCCATGCGGAAGCACCGGGCGGCCGCGCCCCACCTGCCCTGGCGGAGGCGGACGGCGCCGAGGTCGTGGCGGGCCTTCATGTGGGCGGGATCGTGCCGGAGGGCCGACCGGAAGCACCCGGCCGCCCGCTCGAGCCGCCCGCGCCGCGCGTGGAACAGCCCGAGGTTGTAATGCCCGTTGGCGTAGTGCGGTCGCAGCCGGACGGCCTCCTTCAGGCACCCCAGGGCCTCGTCGTCTCGCCCGCCCTTCCGCGCCAGGGCCGCCCCCAACTGGCTGTGCGCCGCCGGATAGTTCGCCCGCAGGCGGATCGCCAGGCGGTAATGCTCGATGGCCTGATCGAGCTTTCCCTGCTCGTCGAGGATGGCCGCGAGGTTCTGGTGGGCGACGGGGCTGGCGGGGTGCCTGCTCAGCCAGGCGGTGAGGTGTTCGGCGGCGCGTTGGGGCTCATCGGCCCGGCTGCGGGCAATGGCGAGGCTCTCGCCGGCCTTGAGGTAGCCGGGCCGTGCGCCCAGGGCCTTCTGGAAGGATTCGGCGGCCTCTTCGGGCCTGTCGGCGCGGAGGAGGGCGAGCCCGAGGTTGTTGTGGGCGCGGGGGTTTTGGGGGCGTTGGCGTGCGACCTTCCGCCACATGCGCTGCTCGTCGAGGTAGTCGGCGTTGCGGCGGGCGGTCAGGAGGCCCAGGGCGGCGGCCGCGGCGATGACCGCCGCGGCGCCGGCGGCGGACCTGAGGGGGCGGCGGAGGCAGGCGGCGCCGAGCAGGTAGCCGCCGCAGGCGGCGCCCGCGGCCAGGGCCGCCAGGGGCAGGTACATGCGGTGCTCGAAGGCGGGGTCGCGGATGGGGACGAAGCTGGAGGTGGGGGCGAGGATCAGGAAGAACCACGCGCCGAGGAAGCCCAGGGCGGGCCGGCGCACCAGCGCCCAGGCCGTCGCCGCGACCAGGGTGAGGACCAGGATGGCCGGGCCAAGGACGTCGCGCGCGGAGGCGGCGACGGGCCACCCGTAGTCGAGGCACAGCGGGTTCGGCCAGAAGGCCAGGCGGAGGTAATGGGCGATGACGCCGAACTGGGTGGCGGCGTAGTCGATCGGCGAGGTCGTCGAGGCCGACAGGGCCGCGGCGACCCGGGGGGCCAGCCACAGCCCCCCACCCACCCACATCACCGCCAGGGCGGCGTACAGGTCCCAGCGTCGGCGGAGCAGCTCCCGCCACGACCGCCAGAGGAACACCCGGTCGTAGCCCAGCAGGATGAGCGGGGCGGTGATCATGACCTCCTTGCTGGCCATGCCCAAGGCGGCGGCCGCCGCCGCCGCCGCGTGCCAGCCCACCCGTCGCCCGGCGGCGGCGCGGATGGCGCAGTAGAGCATGAGCAGGTAGAACATCCCCATCATGGCCTCGCATCGCTGGGTGAGGTAGGTGACCGAGGCCGTCTGAAGGGGATGGAGCGTCCAGATCAGGGCCGCGGCGAGGGCCACGGCCGTCGCCGCCGGTGCGAAGTGCCGCCGGAGACGGCCGGTCATCAGCGTGCGGCGGACGCACCCGAACAGGAGCAGCCCGGCCACCACGTGCACCGCCAGGTTGAAGGCGTGATAGCCCGCCGGCGACACCCCCCCCACCCGGTAGTTCGCCGCCAGGGTCAGGTTCAGCAGCGGGCGGTTCCCGCGGAAGCTCCGCGTCAGCGGCCAGAGGCGGGAGATCTGGGCGCTGTCCACAATGGTGTGGGTGTCGTCGAGAAAGAACCTCCCGGCGAAGCTGTTGGCGTAGGCGGCGATTCCGGCGGCGGCGATGGCCGCGGCCGCCGCCGCCACCCGCAGGCGCCCGCCGGCGGGTCCCCGTTCGCCCTCAAGCGGTGCGGGCCCGCCGTCCCCGCCCCGGCGCTCTTTCCGCTTACGTAACACGGCGGCATTATACCGTCTTTCCGAGGGCAACACGGCTTGCGAGTGTTCAGGGCACAGACATAGGTAACACATGTTGAAGACACAT
>CAZNSB010000189.1:0-2806 GCA_964575155.1 uncultured Planctomycetaceae bacterium
TTGAGGCACAGCCCGGCGGCGTCGGCGGTGACGTTGGGGCGGGACTCGTAGATGACCGCGACCACGCCCAGGGGGACGCGGCGCTTCTCGATCCGCAGCCCGTCGGGGCGGTCGTGGGCGGCGATGGCCTGCCCGACGGGGTCGGGCTGGGCGGCGACGGCCTCCAGGCCCGACGCCATCGCCTCGACGCGAGCCTCGCTCAGCGTCAGCCGGTCCATCATCGCGGCGGAAAGCCCCGCCTCCTTGCCCGCCGCCAGGTCCTCGGCGTTGGCGGCGTGGAGGTCGCCGGCCCGCTGGCGGAGGACCGCGGCAGAGGCTCTCAAGGCGGCGTCGCGGCGGGCGCCGCCGGCGACGGCCAGCTCCGCGGCGGCCGCCCGCGCCGCGATGGCGATCTCCTTGACGTAGGCCTTGGCGTCCATGGTGCGCCCCTATGGTACCGGCGGAGGCAGCGGCGGCAAGCTCCCGCTCCGTGCCACGGCCAAGCTCACGTCTTTCTTGTGAGCTTGGCCGTGATAGCGCCCCCGCGCGCCGGCCCGGCCGGGCAGACAACCCCAGGCCGTCCCACCGCGTTCCGGCGGGCTTCACTTCTCCACGCCGACCAGCTTCACGTAGTCCACCCCCGCCATGTAGGCCTTGACCGCCTTCGGGTTGGCGCCGGTGATCTCCAGCGTCAGCTTGCGCTCGCCGGCCGAGAGGGCGCGGGCGCCCATGTCCAGCTCGCCCGTGGGGACCACCCGGGGATCGTACAGGTCGATCGGCTCGCCCAGCTTCTCCCCGTCCAGGTAGAGCTGGACGATGCCGTAGTTGCGGGCCTTGGTCAGTTGCATCCGCAGGGCGTACTTCCCGTCGGCCGGGACCGGAAGCGCCAGGGTCAGCCTGGCGGTCGGCTTGGCGCCGGTCCACCAGAGGTGGGCGTGTCGGCTCCAGTTGGTCCCGAGCCGCTCCAGGTCCTGCCGGCGGGCCTTGCCGGCGGTGATGGCCAGGACCTTCATTCTCTCGCCCTCGACGGCCCCCTTGGCGACGAACGGCGGCGGGAGGGCGGGCAGGGAGCGCTCGGCTGCCGGCAGCGGCGGGTACGGGTCTTCCCCGCCGGCGGCGAGATACCAGTAGGCCACGCAGTCGTACCGCGTCGGTCGGCTGTTGGGGAAGTACTTCTCGATGCAGCCCTCGAACGACTTCTGGAAGGGCACGTTGTCGGCGACGTGCCAGCGGTTCACGGAGATGTGCCCGCGGTTGCGCGTGCAGTGGGTCTGGTTGTGGTATGCCCTGGCAAACAGCTCGGGGCTGCCCCAGGCGTAGCCGAAGTAGTCTTCCGACCCGGTGCCGAAGGTGGAGGGGAACTTCTCTCCGTCCACGAAGAACTTCTCGTCGCCCTCGCCCCACCAGCCGCCGCCGGGGTTCCACACGTGCAGCATCGCGCCGCAGAACCGCCCGCGCCCGGCGGCCTTGAGGATGGTCCAGTCGATCTTTCTCTCCGGCTCGGCCGGGGCGAAGGCGTCGCGGTGCCACTTGGCGTGGAACCGCCCGAGCTTTTCGACGGGGCGGGATAGCGGGGCGTGGACGATCTCGAAGCGGACCCGGCGCTCCGCCGGCCCGTCGTTGACCAGCTCGATGCGGGCCTTGCTCGCGAAGGGCATGTACCAGTAGCCGTACCACAGGCCCGCGTCGGTCAGCCCCATCGGCAGGGAGCGGTACCGGTTCGCCCCGGGGGCCGTGCCGAAGAAGTCGCCCAGCGGGGCCCAGACGGCGGGGGCCTTTTCCCCGTCCCAGGCGATCCGCAGCGCCAGCTCGCGGAGGGCGGCCCGGTCGGCCGGCGGGTCCGGCAGGTCCGGGCGGGCGCGGACGGCGGTGATCGCCCGCGGGCCGGTCAGCTCCGCCACCAGCGCCGAGGCGCCGGGGGGGACCTGGACGGTCTTGGTGATGCCGGCCTGGCCGGCGCGGCTGCCGGCGGGGTCGGCGCCGCAGTTGCCCAGCGTCCTGTCGGCGGCGTCTAGGGCGGCCGATTCGTCCTTCCCGAGCTGGCGCTGGAAGGTCGGCAGCTTCGTGCCGGCGGGGAAGGTGGTGTAGGTGAAGTGGTAGTACATCCCCCAGCCCTTCTCGGCCGTGATCCGGCAGGAGCTCTGGTAGGGGATGGGCACGTAGCAGTTCCACCCTCGAGCGGCCCGGTACACGAGCCTGGGGCGGGTGAAGGGAGGGTTTCTGCGGTCGAAGTAGCCGGCGAACGGCAGGTCGACGGCCGGCCGGGCGGCGCCGTCGAGGTGGATCCGGACGCGTCCGGTTCCGGGGGCGGCCGACCAGATCCGCCAGATGCACCCGGGCCCGGCCATCTCGGCGAGGACGAACCGGTCGCCTTCCTTTCGGATGAACCCGGCGCCGTCGCCGTTGGCGGACCAGTGGACGTACTTGCCGGTGGAGGCGTCGAGGCGGCTGCGGCGGTCGAAGCTGGAGAACTGGGCGCAGCGCTCGCCGGGCTCGGGCAGCGTCGCCAGCCGCTCCAGGTCCGTCAGCCTGCGGAGAAGGTCCACGTAGGTCAGCTCCTCGGCCGCGCCGGCCGAGGCCGTCGCCAGCGCCGGAAGCAGCGCCAGGAACGTCTGTCTCATCTTGGTGGCTCCTTTATGCCGGGGCGCCCTACTCGAGGGGCGGCCTGACGAGCTTGCCGGCGGCCTGGGCGGCGGTGTCGTGGTAGGCGCCGTAGAAGTTGGTGTTGCAGTCGATCCAGATGGCGATGCGGCGGAGGTCGCCGCTGGAGAGCTTGACGCCGTGGTGACCGGCCTGGAGCATCTGGAACAGGCGCGAGGCGCGGGCG
>CAZNSB010000189.1:2816-7939 GCA_964575155.1 uncultured Planctomycetaceae bacterium
GAAGAGCCCGGGGGTGGTCCGCGACCGGCCGTGGAGGGGGTTCCGCATCGCCCCGTTGCCCCCGTTGTACCAGTGCCCCAGCCTGGCCAGGTTGTGGTAGGAGACGCTCCAGCCGTGACGGTTCCGCTTCCGGTCGCCGGAAACCGTCCCGGACAGGTCGGGGGCCTTTTCGTGCTTGCGGTGGCAGGCGGCGCAGTTGCGGTCGAGGACGGGCTGGACGAGCCTGGGGAAGAGCACGGGGTCGGCGTCCTTGACCTCGGGGCGGATCGGGGAGGGCTCGCGGCGGAGGGCCAGGGGGACCTGTCTCGGCGGGGAGGGGGCGCGATACCTCGGCTCGTGGCAGCCCTGGCAGGTCAGCCGCTGGCCGGCGTGGACCCAGGTGTCCGACCGCATGGACTGCACCGCCAGCCCGCGGTCGTCGAGGGCCTGGAAGTAGACGGCCTTACCGGCCGGGGCGCGGAAGTGGCAACTGCCGTCGGGCTCGACGGGGACGGTGCCGAGGGCGCCGCGGGCGAGCGACTGTGCGGCGATGCCGATGCGGGGTCGGTCGGCGGCCGGTGTGGCCTTGGGGTAGAGCTGGACGATCCGCAGGTGCGTGATCCGGGTGCCCTCGGGCCAGGGCTTCAGGCCGTCGTAGACGTTGATGCAGGCGACGACGCCCTCTTGGGGGGCGGCGGGCCTCCCGCCGGCGGCGCCGACGTCGGTCATGTGCGGGAGGATCGGCGGGGCTCCCCGCCGGCGCAGGGGGATGGGGTCGCGGCAGCCGATCTGCGGATCGCGGTAGAGCAGGACCCGGTTGCCGAAACTGTCCAGCAGGTAGATGCCGTAGTTGGAGTCGGCGCCGATGCGGAGGCGCTTCCTCCTGTCGACGCGCTGCTTGAACCGCCCCGCCACGCACAGGTAGAAGTCCTCGCTCAGCGGCCAGGCCGTGCCGTAGAACTCAAGCCCACGCTCCGCCTCGGGGAACTTCACCTCCGGGGTGAGACGCTTGAGCTGGGCCATGGCGCCGTCGTCCTCGGTGTCCGGATCGAGCAGCACCAGCGAGCCGTACGCCTGCCCGTGGTGGGGGGCCGCCGTCGCCACGTACTTCCGCGAGCCGGGAATCGCGCGGACGTCCAGCTCCATCCACGGCCGGTCGTGCCGGCCGTTGGGGAAGAGGGGGTAGTTTCCGTGGATGGCGCGGGCGTCTCGGCCGTCGGGGGTGATCACCCAGGGGTGGTGGGCGATGTCGCTGTCGCGATCGACGTAGTCCCAGCGCGTGTAGATGATCAGCCCGTCGTGATTGACGGAGGGGTGCCACTCGTTGGTCTCGTGGTAGCTGATGCAGGCGATGCCGCCGCCGGCGTGGTTGCCGTCGCCCGGCAGGTCGGGGTTCATGGTGTGCAGCGTGTAGGTGGGCACCGCCCGGCCGTGGCACCGGCCGAAGCCGCCGCGACGCTCCGAGACGAACGCGATCCGCCCGTTGGGCAGCCAGCAGGGGTCGAAGTCGTTCCACTTCCCGTCGGTGAGCTGCTCCAGGCCCGAGCCGCCGACCTTCGCCCTGAAGATGTGCCAGCTCCTCTGGGGGCTCCATCCGCGCCCGGCCTTGGGGTCGCATTCCGCGTAGGCAAACAGGACGTCCCGCCCGTCGTAGGACAGGTCCGGCGAGAGGAAGGCCCCGCCCGCGAGCTTCCGGCCTTTCAGGCGGCCTTTGGGCACCACGGCTTCAGCCAGCACGTCCCGTATGCGGGGGGCCTGCCCGAAGGGCCCCGACAGCACGAAGAGCCCCCCGCCCGGACGGGCGTGGTGGCCGAAAAACTGGTCGCACATGTGGTTGAACCGGCTGCGGTGCCGCTTGACGAAGAGGATCTCATCGAAGTCCAGCAGCGGATTGGCCAGGGCGATCCGCCGCCGCAGCCGGCAGGCGGCCTGGTAGAGTGCGTATCGCTCGCCCGCGCTTCCGACCGGCGTCTTTGCGGCGCGGGCCTTGAGCGCTTCGAGCTGCGCCCGCTCGGGCGAGAGATCGCGCCCGGCGAGCATCTGGCCCAGGCGCCCCAGCAGCGCCTCGCTGCGGCGAAGGACAACGTCCGCCGGGTCGCGGTCGGCATCGAGGATCAGGGCGTCGGAGCGGCAGGTTGTCGGCGCAGCCTTCCGGAACCACCCCTTGTTCTTCCGGATGTGATACTGCAACTGGTCGAATTGAGCCTTCCACTCGGCCGGCAGGTCCGGTCGGACCGGCGCCGCGGCCGCTGCCGCGCCGGCGGCCGCCGAGAGGATCAGCGCCCCCGCCATCGCCCGGAAGGAGCGCTGCCGCTGCGGGCGAGGCGCCGGGCGGGTGCCTCGGGGCGCCCGCCCGCAGCCGCGGACTCTGCGCCGAAGAGGAACCATGACCGAATCTCACTAACCCGCACCCGCCGCCCCGGTGCCGATGATCCCGCCGGAGGCCGCCGGCGGCGGGGGGGCGGGCGCATCTCCGCGGGCGCTACGGTGGCGAGGGGGCCTTGGACCGCTTCACCAGGCGGTACTCGACCTTGGGGGGATCGATCACCTCCAGGTGCTTTGCCTTCAGGTCCCTGTCCTGGCGTAACTGGACCCGCACCTGCCCCGGCAGCCAACTGTCCAGGGCGCGCTTGTCGTCTTCGGTGAGGACGATGTAGGCGCGGATGCCCCCGGCGCGGAGCTTCTCCAGGTCGATGCGGTGGCCTCTCACGGCGATCTCCTGGGTCAGCTCCTTGCCCTTGATCTCCAGCTTGTACTGCGTCCAGGTGTCGTCCGACAGCCAGGCCCTCGGCGACTGAACGGCCAGAGGGACGTTGAACTTCTTGGTCACGATCTGCCGCCCGACCTTGAAGGAGACCTTCACCGTGTGCGTCTTCAGCCGGCACCCGGGCACGCCGGTCGGCGCCCGCACCTTCACCTCCGTCACGTGGGTCTTCTCGGCGGACTTGTCGCGGAGGTCCACCGTCTCGGTGCCCAGCGTGTCGATCTGCCCGCGGTACCGGGCGGGGACGTACAGCTCGACCCGGTCGGGCTCGATCTTCACGTCGCTGGGCTCGCCCCCGGTGTACTCGAACCTGATCGGCGCCGAAACCAGCACCAGGGCGGCCAGCTCGATGTGGATGCTCGCGGGGCGGGCGCTGAGGACGGTCAGGCCGGCCTGGCGGACCTGCGGCATCCGCGACAGCAGCGCCGCCGTCTCCAGCTCGTTCCGCTTCGGCGGGAGCTTGCTCGTGTCGAACGGCAGGCTCCTGTCGGCGAAGCGGGCGGCGAATCGGCCGATGGCGTGCCGGCTGCCCCGGAAACGCGCCTGCACGGGAACGTTGCTCGCGCCGAGCAGGACCACGTCCCGCCCCGACCCGCCGCGGACCTCCAGGGAGAGGCTGACGCTTTGCTCCTCGGTCTGGGTGATGTCGGCGTACACCCAGATCAGCACGGTGATGACCGCCACCCAGCAGAACGTGCGGAGGCAGTCCATGAACCACTGCCGGCTGAAGCGCCGGTGCGAGGGGACCTCGAAACCGCCAACCCTTGCGCTCATCGCCTATCGGCCCGTTGAATAAGGGCGTCCGTGGTGACATGGGCGTCTCGCCCATGTCGTAAGTTCCCGCGAGTTTCGTCTCTTCACCTTCCCCGTCCCCGCCGGAGGAGACGCCACAGCCAGCCCTGCCGCTTCGGCGACAGCGTCGAGCGCAGCAGCTCGAGCAGGGCGTCGGGCTCCAGCCCGATGTAGAGCTGCCCCTCGCAGGCCACCGAGATCCGCCCCGTCTCCTCGCTGACGACGATGATGACGGCGTCGGTCTCCTGCGCCAGCCCCAGCGCCGCCCGGTGCCGGCTGCCCATCGAGGGGTCGACGTCTTCGCTCTCGGCCAGCGGGAACTGGCACCCCGCCGCCGCGATCCGCCCGTGCTGCACGATCACCCCCATGTCGTGCAGTTGCGTGCCCGGGTAGAACAACGTGTTCAGCAGGTGGGTGCTCAGCTCGGCGTCCAGCGGCGTGCCCGACTCCATCAGCCCCCCCAGACCCACTGTCCGCTCCATGGCGATGATCGCCCCGATCTTGTTCCGCCCCAGGTAGCTGGTCGATTCCACCAGCGCGGAGATCTCCTCCTCGGCGTAGCTGGGCGGCCCGCCGAGGAAGCGGGCCCGCCCGATCCGCGAGAGCACGCGGCGGAGCTCCGGCTGGAAGGCGACGACCACGGCCACGAAGACGAAAAGCAGGAACTTCCCGTACAGGAACTCGATCCGCTCCCACCCCCGCGCGGGGTTCTTGGGCAGCAGTTGGATGCACACGTACACCCCCGCCAGCACCACGACGGCGCCCTTCAGCAGGCTCGCCCCCCGCGTGCCCCGAAGGAAGCGGATCGCCCACCACACCACCAGCCCGATGAGGAACATCTCCACGGCCACTTCGGGCAGGTCGTAACTGGCCACACGCTGGAGGTAATTCGAAATCGCCCTGATCAGCTCGTGCACGTAACGCTCCCTTGCACCGGGCCCGCCCCACCAGACCCGTCCTATTATAGAGTACATCGTCCCGCGCCCAAAGCCGCCTGTAGCCGCAGCCGGAGGTTTTTCCGCGCCGACGTCAGGATGCCCGGATGGCCGCGGCGATCTTCAGGGCCCCCACGACCGGTGCCACCTCGTGGACGCGGAAGACCGTCGCCCCCCGCCCGTAGGCGGCCAGGCAGGCGCCGATCGTCCCGCCCAGGCGCTTCGGCGGGTCCGGCTCGCCCGTCAACTCGCCGATGAACCGCTTTCGCGACGGGCCCACCAGCACCGGAACCCCCAGCTCCGCCAGCGCGCCCACCCCCGCCAGCAGCGCCAGGTTGTGCTCCAGCCGCTTGCCGAAACCGATCCCCGGATCGACGATGCAGCGGCGGCGGTCCACGCCGGCCGCCTCGGCCGCCGACAGCCGCCCGGCGAGGAACTCCCGCACCTCGCCCACCACGTCCTCGTAGCGCGGGTCGGCCTGCATGGTCTTGGGCTCGCCGAGCATGTGCATGAGGACCACCGGGCAGTTTCGCTCCGCCGCCAGGGGGAGCATCTGCGGGTCGTCGCGCCCGGCGGAGACGTCGTTGAGGATCGCCGCCCCGGCGTCCAGGGCGAAGCGGGCCACCTCCGCCCGGGTGGTGTCGATGCTCACC
>CAZNSB010000189.1:7949-9177 GCA_964575155.1 uncultured Planctomycetaceae bacterium
GGAGAAGCTGTCCGGCGTGACGTTAAGAACCCCCATCACCACCGCCCGCCCCGTGCGGTGGGAGTTCAGGATGTCGTCCACGCTTGCAGGCAAGGTGCCGCTCTCAAACCTGGTGCCACGGCCAAACTTGTTTGGCCGTGCCGGCCGCCGCCATTGCACGGGACTCAGGGCTCTGTGCCAGGGCCAAACTTGTTTGGCCGTGCTGGCCGCCGGCGTTCCACGGCCTACTATCTCACGGCAAGAGAGTCTTTGTCTATATGCAAAGGCCCGGGGGACGAACCCTCCCAATCCCGGTAGCTGGACCATGGCCAATCATCCGGACGGACGACCAAGCCTCGTTTCACGGGGTTGTTGTGCATGTAGACAAGCATCTTTCGAGCAGCTTCCCGCCCTCTCACGTTGCGGTCGAACCCGCCGCCGGGTCGCCAGAAGCGATACGGCGTGCCTCGCTGTCCGGTGGCCACCCACTTGAGCCCTTCCGGATTGTTCCGGCGCAGATGCCCGATTGCCTGGCGGGAAACGGATTGCTTGATTGACCGGAGAATGGCGGAAATGGAGTAATCCTCATTCCTGGGCCAGATCAGGAGGTGCACGTGCTCGGGCATGAAGACATACCCCCAGAGGTCAAAGGCGTGCTTCTCTCTGGCCAGCCGGATGGCCTCGACCAGGTACGCCCGCGTTCTGTCCCTGGCCAGGAACGCGCGCTGCCTGAAACAGGAAAACGTCAACTCGTGCGCGTCCCAGGGGATGTCCCAGCGCTGGCATGTCTTGTACCTGACCGGGCCCCGCTTCATGGCAACGATGATAATCTGTCAGGGGTTCACGGCCAAGCTTCGCTTGGCCGTGGCACGGGATCCGGGGCTCTGTGCCACGGCCAAACTTGTTTGGCCGTGCTGTTTCCCGGCATTGCACGGCCAAGCTTCGCTTGGCCGTGGCACGGGACTCAGGCCTCTGTGCCACGGCCAAACTTGTTTGGCCGTGCTGGCCGCCGGCATTGCACGGCCAAGCTTCGCTTGGCCGTGGCACGGGATCCGGGGCTCTGTGCCACGGCCAAACTTGTTTGGCCGTGCTGTTTCCCGGCATTGCACGGCCAAGCTTCGCTTGGCCGTGGCACGGGACTCAGGCCTCTGTGCCACGGCCAAACTTGTTTGGCCGTGCTGGCCGCCGGCATTGCACGGCCAAGCTTCGCTTGGCCGTGGCACGGGATCCGGGGCTCTGTGCCACGGCC
>CAZNSB010000190.1:0-9159 GCA_964575155.1 uncultured Planctomycetaceae bacterium
CCCTCGCCCCCCGGTCAAACGCTTTCGCCCCCCGCCCCGCCCCTGCGCGCCGGCACGACAATCGGCCACCCCCGCGCCTCGATCCCGTGAATGACTCCTGTCCTGCCAGCCTTGCACGCTCCCCGCCTGCCCGGGCATCACCCGAACATCCGGCCGCGGCATGCCCCCGCGCCCTCGCCAATGGTCGCTGGTCCACTACGCCGGCGTCGCATCCCAGTCCCGAACGCAACGGGAACCCGCGCCCGGACACCACAAGTCATTGACTGTCAAAGCCTTCCGCCCCAAAAAGCAGCCTGTCCCCTTTGTTCCTCTGGTCTATCTCTCCTGCCCTCGCGAAGCCCTCCTCCCATCCTCCCTGTGTTCGCCGAACGCGTACTGAACTACCGGACTCCCGGCGAGGCGTTCTGGCGACCTCCCGCTGCAGTTACGATGTGAATTCGCCCCGTAATTTTCCGGCCTATTGCCTGCCACTATTCTGGGGGAGGTCCCAGTTGATGGGCTTCAGCTTGCCCGCGCGGGACAACTCCCGATGGTGCTGATAGTCGCGCCAGACCCCGGCGAACTCCTCGTCGCCCTGGGCGATCAGTCGGTGCGCGAAGTGGTCGAAGGCCTCTGCGGTAAACGATCCCCAGCCCTTCTGTGGGGGAAAGCCTGCAAAACGCTCACGCATTCCTGGAATCTTGTCCAAGAAGGCGTTTTGCTCCGCGAATGTCATCAGCCCCTTCTGCCTTGCCAGCTGCGGATGAGCCCAGACGTACTGCCTCACCCTTAGTTGGGCAAAGACATCTGCCATCCTGTAGCGCTCGCGGGAGCCGACCTCCCCTCGGCGCCAGCCCCGTAGGAGCGCCTCCTTCAGCTTGCGCACCGGTCCGTAGTCGATGAAGGCGTCAAGCAGCACGGGGTACTTCGCGGCCATCTGTGTGGAGCTGCTGGTGTCCCCTGCAGCGGAGAGGCGAATCGATGAGGCTGGATGCTCGAACGCCTGGAGGAAGCAGGTGAAGTAGTCCTTCTCGGCCCACGGGGTCTTCTGATAGCCGTCGCCGTCGCGAATAACGGTGCTGCAAATACGAAGCCTGCAAAAGGGCCCCTCCTCCGGGGGCCTGCACCCCCCAAGCACAATCACGCCTGCCAACGCCGCATCGAACAGGCAAACCACAGCCCAGCGAACGGAGCAGATCATTTCTTACTCCTTTGGGTCCGGAGCAGTCGGTAGGGCGAGCAACTTGTTGCTCGCGGGATGTGAGAATTGCGTCCATTGCGCGAGCAACGAGTTGCTCGCCCTACTTGCCCCAATGGCCTCCTTACTTGGCCTGGGCTGGCCAGGCGACGCCCTTCAGCGCGGCCGCGTAGCGCGCCATGCGTTCCTGCCAGTCGTCGTAAAAGCCATCGTAGCCCCAAGAGCGGGCCCAGCCCAGGTACGGAACCGGCGGCGAGGCGTGGGTGTGATCGGCGTTCCAGATGGCGAATACCTTTTGCAGATAATCCTCCGCCTCCTTGGCCAGGGCGGCCCGAGCGGCGTCCTTGGATTCCAACGCTTCCTTGATGCTGTCCTTGAGCAGCCGGTAGATCTTCAGATCGTCCATGCCCTGCCCGCAGGCGATCATGAGGGTCGAGCGGACGGTCTTCTTGTCCACGATGCCCATGAGGCCGTGGCCCAGGTGGTAGCAGTGGAAATACCGCGCGCCGCTGCTGGCGATGAGCATCCCCGGGCTGTAGCGGGAGGATTCATCCGCGAGCCTGCCGGCGAAGCCGTATTCGCGGCCCCGGCTCTTGACGTAGCGGTAGAGTTCCGGGCCGGTGAAGTCCGGGGTGTCGTCGAAGGCCGGCATGGTATAGTTGTCACACATCTGCGGAAAAAGCGAAAACTTGATGTCCGCGGTCTGAAGCGCCTGTGGACAGACTTCAGCGACCCATTTCATGCGCGGGTCGGGCGGTCCGCCGTGGGTTCCCTCGCGTCCCCCCGGCCCCGGCTTCCAGGGCGAGTTGGCTTGGGGTTCGTCCCAGGTCATGTAGATCATGCGCGGCCAGTCGGGATGCCGCTTGAACAGTGCCTCAATGCGTTTGACCTCTCGCTGGTAGCGCTCCTTTCTGCCGCGGGTTTTCTTGTACAGACTCCCCCCGCCCCATCGCGAGCCCAGGTCGAAATCGGAGAACGGCGCGATCCCGCCCTGGATGCCGTACTTCACCAGCATCTTCATTTTTGCGGAAAGGTCTTCCAAGTCCACTTCGACGTCGCCGCCCGGCAGTTTCGTGTACTTCAGGAAGCGGCCGAATATGGTGATCGAACTGAAGCCGGACTTGGCGTAAACCCGGACGTTCTCCTCGCTGGCCCCCCCCATGCCCATGAGGATCGCGCCGATGGCGAGATCGTGGAGGACGGGCATGCGGAGGTCCGGCACCCGCAGCTTGACGGGGAACTCGCGGTAGGGCTTGTCGCCGTCGAACAGGACCCGGACCCGCCCGGTGTAGATGCCCGGGGCCGCATCGGCGGGTATGACGATGCTGGGGGCGAAGTATGCCACCCCGTGGGCGTCGGGAAGGTCCACCGGCTGCGTGTGCTCGAAGAGCCACGGCTGCGAACTGGCGCCGTGGTATCCCAGGCAGTAGTCAATGCCCTCCACGGGAATCTTCGCGCCCCCGGGCCCGCTCAGTGCGCCGCCCGTAACCTGCACCAGCACCTTGGACAGGGCCTTGGCGTGGTACAGGCCGAAGAAATAGACCACCCGCTGGCCCTTCAGGCCGAAGCGGTCCAGCTCGCGGAAGCCCTCGTGAACGAAGGGATAGGCGCACCACGCCTTGCGCTTTCTCTTGGGGTTCAACACGGCCCCCTGGGGCGTGGACGCCGGCCGGGTGAACAGGAAGCAACCGTCCTTCAGCGCGGGCTTCAGGAGCTTGTCGAACCGCACCGTGACCCGGGGCTGCTCGAAGAGCGTGAAGTCGTCCACCCACCACTTGCCCTCGGCCCGTTCCATGCAGAAGTGTTTCTTCTGGTCCAGGACGAGGCGGAGCGTGGTGGAAGCCGTCGTGGCCTTAACGAAGTGCTCCTCCACGCCCCAATCGCTCCACCCCGCGCCGTGCCGCGTCACGAAGCGGGACTTGTTCCAGTCTCGCGTGTAGCACTGGGACATCACCGTGGCGACTTCGCCCTGGCCGTCGAAGCCCGGCAGCACGAAGTGCGCCCCCCGGCCGGCGGCATTACCGTGCCGGGCGACGTTCTCGGTCTTGCACCACACCCCCGCGTAGTAGTTAGAGCCGGGATGGAGGGCGATCGGCTCGTCGTACTTCAGACTCACGCCTCTCGATCCGGCGATCAGCAGGGAGGACCTGCCGGAGCGCTTGACCCGGGTATCCAGGGCGCCGCTGCCGGAATACTTATCCACGCGTTTGCCCTTGCCGTTCTCGAAACCGCCGTTCTTGACCAGATTGTTGGGGTTGTTGACCAGGTCGAATTTCCCCTGTTTCGGGGAGTCCTTGGCCGTGTTGGCGATGCGGTAGGTCAGCTTCTGGCCTATTCCCATGGCGGGCACGCTGAAGGCCAATTCGTCATTGCCGTACTGGTCGTAGGGGGGGATCTTCTCCACCATGCACTCGACCTCCTTGCCATCCGGGCCGAAGACGTGGTAGCCCTTGGGGTTGAGCGTGCCCTGGGGGAGGTTCCGGCCGAAGATCCGGTACACCGTCAGGATCACCGGCCAGTCGGTCTTCCTTTCCCCGGAAAGGTTCTCCACCTCCACTTCCACATCATATACAGGGGCAGCGGCTTGGGCCCACCCCGAGCCGGCAACGCATAGAAAGACAACGCAGGCGAGGCGTGCTGTCGCCCCTGACAGTCGGTGAGCGTACGGCCATTCCTGTGAATTCTTTGTAGGCATCGGCCATTTCTCCTGAAACCGGGTATCGGGGAACACACAACGTATTTTCGCTTCCTTTCGCTTGCGGCCTGGCTTCTTGGGCAGGAGGTCACGGCCCAGGAGCGTCCCGATCTTCTTCACGAACGCTGCGTCCCGCCCGCGGCCGGCCGGCGCTCATAATGATACGCCAACGGGGACTCTGGCGAAAGCCCAAGACGCCGGGACGGGTGACGAGCCGGGCGAGCAACCGAGTTGCTGGCCCTACCCGGCTTTGGCTTGCAGGCGGCCGCCGGGGGCGGTAGAAAGCCCGCATGGGCGAGAAGAAGACCATGCGGGCGGGGGTGTTCCTGGGGGAGGGGGTCATCGAGGTCCGGGAGGTCCCGGTGCCGGCCCCCGCCGCGGGCGAGGTGCTCCTGCGGGTGCTCGCCTGCGGGGTCTGCGGCACGGACAACCACATCTTCGAGGGCCAGCTCACCGAGGGCGTCCGCCCCCCCATCGTGATGGGCCACGAGATCGCCGCACGCATCGAGGCCCTCGGCCCAGGCGTCGAGCACCTCCGGTGCGGGCAGTTCTGCTCCGTGGACCCGGTGCTCGGGTGCGGGCGATGCCCCAACTGCCGGGCCGGGCTCACCAACCTCTGCCGCGACCCCGTGGTCATCGGCTACCGGCACGACGGCGGGTTCGCGCAGTACCTGGTGGCCCCGGCGGGGAAGGTGATCCCGATGTCGCCCTCAGCCGGGGCGGCCGGCGGGGTGCTGTGCGAGACGCTGGCGTGCGTGGTGCGGGGGTACGATCGGCTGGGCCTGGCCGCCGGGGGGAGCTGCCTGATCCTGGGCGCGGGCACGGTGGGGCTGCTGTGGACGCAGCTCGTGGCGCGTTCGCCGTGCTCGAAGCTGCTCCAGGCGGAGATCGTGGGCTTCCGGCGGGGGAAGGCGGCTTGGCTGGGCGCGGACGTGGTGATCGACCCGGCCGAGGGCCTGCCCGACGCCGTCCGCGCCGAACTGCCCGACGGGGCCGACACCATCGTCGACGCCACCGGCGACGCCCGCGCCGTCGAGGCGGCCCTCGACCTGCTGGCGGGCGGGGGGACGTTCCTGATCTTCGGGGTCTGCCCCGCCGACAGCAAGGTGAGCTTCTCCCCGCACGAGCTGTTCCGGAAGGAGGCGAAGATCGTCGGCTCGAAGATGCCCCCGGGGACGCTGGACCGGGCGGCGAGGCTGATCGAGTCGGGGCGGATCGACTGCGAGGAAATCGTGACGACGACGCGCCCGCTGGAGGGGCTGGCCGAATCGGTGGCGGGATTCAACACCCACCGCGACCGGCACGTCAAGATCGCCATCGACCCCTGGGCGGGCTGACCGGCGGTGCCCTGCTTACGATGCATGTAAGCATGCCTACGCGAACAACCGCGCAGGCATGGCACCGGGGCCTACTCCCGCTTGGCGGCCCTGACCTCCATCTGCACCTTCCGGCGGCGGGCCTCCAGTTGGCCTTGCGTCTGGTGCAGCCGCTGGAGCCGCAGCTTGAGGGAGCGGACCTGCGGCTCGAAGCGCTGGTTGAGCGACATCAGCTTGTTGTCGCGGGTGACGGCGGCGCTGCGGAGGAGGTTTTCGCGGTCGCGGAGCCTGCCGACGGCGCCGAGGGCCGCGGCCCGCTTTCGGTCGCCTTTGTACGCGTCGTGGATGGCCGCCAGCTCCCGGTCGTACTGGCCCTTGAGCAGCATCATCTCCGACTCGGCCAGGCGCAGGTCCGCCCGGACCTTCACGAGCTGGCCGTCGATCTTCTTGAGTTCGGGCTGGACGGCCTTGAGGCCTTCGGCGCGGGCCTGGCGGCGCTCCTGCCTTTCCTGTTTTCGGCGGGCGAGGGCGGCCTGGCCCATCATCAGGCGCCAGCCGGTTCCGCGGACGCGGCGCCAGGCCTTGATCTCCATGGCCCTGTGCAGGGAGAGGAGGTTCCGGGTGGTGCCCTTGACCAGGTTGCACGCCATGGCCTCCTTGGGGGTGAGGGTGAGGACCTTGCCCTTGGCCTTGATCAGCTTGCCCTTTCCCTCCTTGGCCAGCGTCTTGGTCCCGTCGGCCTCGACGAGGAAGAGCTGGACGTTGGGGTCCATCATGGCCTCGACGAGGGCGGCGGGATGCCCGCCCATCTCGGCGGCGGCGCGGAACTGGGCGCGGATGGCCGACTGGAACTTCTCCTCGACCGCCTTGGGCGTGCCCTTGGGCCCGAGGCGGTACGGCACCGCCCCGCCGATCGTCGCGCTGGGCGTCATGTAGATGTCCGGGCAGGACAGCGCCACGATCGCCGCCGCCGACAGCGCCTGGCGAACCAGCGCCACCATGTTCAGGTCCTGGGCCTCCCCCAGCGCCGCCAGAACCTGCCGGGTCTCCTCCACCGACCCCCCGGGGCTGTCGATGTACAGCACCACGTAGTCGGGCAGCTTGTCGCGGGCGTCGGCCAGGGCCAGGGCCAGCGTCTTGGCCTTCACCTCCTCGCCGATCTCGCCGATGATGGGGATGGGGTAGTAGCCGGGCTCGCCGCGACCGGCCGGCGTCGAGGTCGGTCCGGGCTTCAGGGCCGGCTTCTCGACCTTGTTGTCCTCGCGCACGACCGCCTGGATGTCCTTGAGGGGGATCGCCAGCCTGGCCATCGCCCCGTGTCGCCCGATCTCCAGGATGACCGCGTGGGCATTCTCGGCGACGATCCGCCCGGTGCGCTCGATGCCGTCCTTTCGAATGACCTTGTCGGCCAGAGAGACATTGGCCGCGGCCAGCAGCGCCGCCGCCAGCGGCAGCACCATCCTGCCCCTGGCCGCCCAGCCCGCAGCCCGGCCCGCGCAGCCCCTGACCCTTGGCGTCTCCGCCGGTGGCTTGGGTGCCATGGCTTCGTCTCCTTTCTCTTGCCGGGGGTCCCGCCCTCCGGCAAGCCGGGTAATTATACCTCAAGAATCGCGTCGCGCCCGCCCGCTTTTTAGACTTTTCGGCATCCGGGCCGGTTCAGCTAAGGAGAAAAACGCCCCCGGTGTCGCCGCCGCCCACTGCGCGGTCGGGTCGGCGGCGACCTCCAGCGGCCGGGCGCGCCGGTCGAATCACCTTGCCAACCGCCCCACGAGACAATATGTGGGGAGGAGGGAGGAGCCGAAAATGCGCGCCGGACTTCTCGCCGCCGCCGTTTTCCTGGCGGCCTCGGGCCACGAACCCTCAGCCGAGGAGCCGAAGTTGGCAACCCCCCGCCCGCTTCAGCCCGTCGTGGAGATCGAGGAGGAGGTCTACCGCTACACGCCCGCCGACAACGGGGCCGACCCCATGTGGTGCTACGGCTCCACCTGCCTGGTGCGGATCGGCGAGGAGGTCTTCGCCAGCGGCATCGAGACGCTGAAGGGCGTCCCGCCGCTGAACAACGTCCGGTGGAAGCTGTTTCGGCGCGGCCGGCAGAGGTGGGAAGTGCAGCAGGTTGACAAGGTCCACCGCACCCGCGAGCCCTGCCCGCTGGCGGGCCTGCCCGGCGGGCGGGTGTTCCTGTCGGTCAATCCGACGCTGACTCCCGCCGGCGCCCGCGCCGGGCGGGCCCGCCCGGAAATCCTCGAGTTCTCCGCCGCCGACCCCAAGGCACCCTTCAAGGCCCTGCTGCCCCGGTGGGAAGGACAGCCCGCCTTCACCGAGCACTCCTACCGCAGCTTCGCCGCCGACGCCCCCGGCGGCGAGATGATCCTCTTCCAGAACGTGGGCTACACCCATTCGGAGTGGGCCTTCCGCGACCGCGGCGGCAAGTGGTCCGCCTGCGGCAAGCTCAAATGGCTCCCGCGGGCCGACCCCAAGAAGGCCCCCTACGGCGCCACCGGCGCCCGCGTCAACTACCCCAACGTCTTCCTGACCCGGCGGGCCGTCCACTTCTGCGGGGCCTCCGCCTTCGACCAGTGGGAGCGAATGCCCCACGTCGGCGACACCCGCCGCAAGTGGGGGCCGCGCTTCCGCAGGCTCTACTACACCTGGACGCCGGACGTCACGAAGCGGCCCTTCCGCCCGTGGCTGGAGATCGCCAGCACGCACAAGACCGGCGGGTGGTGCTTCCCCGGCGACCTGTGGGTGGATCCGCAGGGCGCCGCGCACATCGCGTGGCTCGAGGCCCCCATTCACAAGGGGCTGCGCGACGAGCGGTTTCCCGACATCAAGCGAACGTGCGCCATCCAGTACGCCATCGTCCGTGCCGGCAGGGCCGTCGCCCGCCGAACGCTCGCCCAAGGCGGCGAAGGCATCTCCGCCGAGCTGCCCGGGGCGCCGGCCGGGCTGCCGGGCCAGCCCGGCGGCCTGGGCCAGCCCAGGTTCCACGTCACCGCCGACAACAGGCTGCTGGCGGTCTATTACGTCGGCGGCACCGACCCCGCCGGCAGGGCGGTCTCGGAAAACCGACTGATGGAGCTGCCCCCCGGCGCCGCGCCCTCCAGGCCGATCCGCCTGCCCCTGAAGCACCCGATGATCGCCTTCTTCACCGCCACGCCCCGCGGCGGGTCGGCGCCGTCGGACACCATCGACCTGCTCGGCTACCGCGCCGGCGCCGGCGCGGCGGTATGCTACGCCCGCATCCGGCTGCGGTAAGAAGCGGTCGGAACTCGGCTTGCAAGCAAGCCGTGCCACCCGGCGCTCCGCGGGGGCGCGGGGCACCCCGCGGACGTTTCGACCTCGCCGCCGGGGCGGGTATAATGTCAGCCATGCCGGCGAACCTCACCCCGGAATACGAAAAGGCCGAGCAACGCTACCGCGAGGCCAAGACCGACCCCGAGAAGCTGGCGGCCCTCCAGGAGATGCTCTCGAAGATCCCCAAGCACAAGGGGACCGACAAGATGCAGGCGGACCTGAAGCGGCGGATCAGCCAGCTTCGCAAGGCCGCCGCCAAGAAGGGTCCGGCCCGGGGGGCCGACCCCTTCCACGTGCCCAAGACCGGGGCCGGGCAGGTCGTCCTCGCCGGTCCGCCCAACGTGGGGAAGAGCTCGCTCCTGGCCGCCACCACCAACGCGGCGGTGCGGATCGGCGAGTACCCCTACACCACCGCCCTGCCCACCCCGGGCATGTGGGCGTTCGAGGACGTCCAGATCCAACTGGTGGACACGCCGCCGCTGACGCCGGAGCACATCCCCCCGGGGGTCATGGGGACGATCCGCGCCGGCGACGTGATCGGCGTGGTGGTGGACGCCGCCGACCCGCTGGCCCAGGCCGACGCCACGGTCGGCATCTTCGCCGAGCGCGGGGTGGTGCTGCTGACCCGCCCCCGGAGCGAGCTGGACCGGCGCGACCCGGCCACCCGAAGCGCCCTG
>CAZNSB010000191.1:0-9158 GCA_964575155.1 uncultured Planctomycetaceae bacterium
CACCCTCGCGCATCCCTCTTTCGACACGTTCTCTTATTACCGCGGGGCGCTGGTGTTCACCCCCAAGAGCGGGCAGAAGACCTGGCTGGCGGGCTATTCCCCAAAGGACGGTCGGCTGCTGTGGCAGTATAAGCCTGAGGAGCTGGTCACCTTGCTGGAAAGGGGCCACGTGCAGGTCTTCGGCGCCCAGGGCCTGATCTGGGCGAACGCCCAGTTCTCCGTTCGGCCGGAGGGCACGTCTCCTTATCCCTGGGTGGGGATCGACCCGGCCAGCGGCGAGGAAAAGGTCCGCCACGACGACCCGGTCCCGGGGCTGTCGTGGTTTCACCACTTTCACCGGTGCATCATGAACCGGGCGACCGAGCGCTTCTTCCTGGGAGGGACCTACGAGTTTGTGGATTTCAGGACCGGCGAGTTTCACTCCTCCAATGCCATCCGGACGGGCTGCGGCGTCGGCATGCTGCCGGCCTACGGGCTGGTCTACAGCCTGGACGGTCACTGCACCTGCCGGACATTCATGGCCAAGGGGTTCATGGCCATGGCCGGACCGCAGCCGGTCGCCGAAGACGCCCGCGACCGGCTGGAGACCGGCCCGGCGGCCGGGGCCGCTCACCCCGCTGCTGCCAGCGACGGCGACTGGCCGGTCTATCGGCACGACCCCGCGCGCACCGGGGCCACGAGCAGCCAGGTGCCCTCTCCGCTCAGATTGCTCTGGGAGACAGAGGCGGGCAAAGGACTCACGGCCCCCACCATCGCCGAGGGCACGGTCTTCGTGGCGTCCATGGACGAACACCGCCTGTGGGCGCTGGATGCGGATACGGGCAAGCTTTGCTGGACCTATACGGCCGGGGGGCCCATCGACACGCCGCCGACGATTCACGCCGGTCGGGCCGTCTTCGGATGCCGCGACGGGTGGGTCTACTGCCTCAGGGCCGGCGACGGCAAGCTCGCCTGGCGCTTCCGGGCCGCGCCGGTCGAAGAGCGCATCGTCGTGGACGGCCGGCTGGAGTCGCCCTGGGCGGTCCACGGCAGCGTGGTGGTCCTGGGCGACCTGGTGTACTCTGCCGCCGGATGGCACACCGGGCTGGACGGGGGCATCTCCACGTGCGCCCTCAAGCTCCGCACCGGCGAGCTGGTCTGGCAGAACCGCCTGGAGAAGCTCCCCGGCGGGCGGGTCCCCCGAAGCAGGGACAAGCCGGGCGGGGCGGTGACCAGCGACGGCAAGGCCGTCTTCATGGGGAGCTGGGCCTTCGATCCGCAGGACGGCAAGATCGTCCGCCGGCGCCCGCCCGTCGGGGTGGTGAGCTTCGGGATGCACGGCTTCCTGGACGGCTACTGGTTCGGCAAGGAGGCCGGCGGGGACCGGAGGCTGTCCGACGGCCTGGTGCGCGCCAAGCTGGTCGTTTCCGGCGGCGAAGTCAGTTGCGGCATCCTGCTGCACCCGCCCGGCAGCGAATTCCGGTACACCCGGGGCGTCCCGCAGGTCGGGATGGGCCTGTTCACGCTCTGCGGCGAGAGACGCAGCGGCGAGCCGGGCTGGACCGTGCGGGTGCCCGACGTGCAGATGCAGGCCATGGCCCTGGCCGGCGGGACCGTCTTCGTCGCCGGGCGCACCGACCCCGACGTCCCGGAGTTCAGAAAGGGCGCCGGCAGGCGGCACATCGACCGCGTCGCCAGGCTCGTCCGCCAACTGCCCGAGGACACGCTGAACCCCAGGGACGGCCGGCTGGTCGCCTTCTCCACTTCCGAAGGAAAGAGGATCGGCGAAGTGAAGCTCGCCGCCCCGCCCGTACTCGACGGCCTGGCCGCGGCGCACGGGAAGCTGTACCTCTCCTGCCTCGACGGGAAAGTGCGATGCTTTGGAGAGAAATAGGATTATCATGGCAGAACCCGCCGTGACGGTCATGGGGGAGAGACCCAATGGGAAATGTCGGCAAGAAGGACTCTGAAATGAGAACATGGGCGCTTTCGATTATCATTGTGTTGGCCGGTCAGGCCCTGGCTGGCCGCTCCGCGGTCGCCGGCGGCGAGCCCGGGAAGCAAGCCGATGAGATCATCAAGGCCTCGGGCATCAAGGCCGGCCTGTGCGTCCACCTGGGCGCCACCGACGGCAAGCTCACCGGGGCGCTCGGCAGGAAGCTCGGCGGCGGCGAAGCCGCGTTCATCGTCCAGGGCCTCGCCGCCGACGCCGCGACCCTCAAGAAGGCCCGGGAGTATATCCAATCGCAGGGCCTGTACGGCAACGCCTCGGTGGTGCGCTGCGACTTCAAGCGGCTGCCTTACGCGGAAAACCTCGTGAACTTGGTGGTCGCGCACGACCTGCCGGCGCTGCTGGGCGGAGGTCTGGACCTTAAGGAAGTCGTGCGGGTGCTCGCCCCCAACGGCGTGCTGTGCTTCGGCGGGAAGCTCGACGCCGGCAAGCTGACCGCGGCCGGCTTCACGGACGTCAAGACCGCCGGCGCCTGGACGGCGGCCCTCAAGCCGCGGCCGAAGGAGATGGACGACTGGCCGAGCTACAATCACGGGCCGGACCAGAATCCGGTCTCCCAGGACCGGCTCGTAAGCGAAGGCATGCCGGCGCGGCTGCGCTGGTTCAATGGTTCGCCGTGGTGGTTCCGCGACCAGGCCCTGGGGTGGGTCTCCGCCGGCGGGCGGCTGTTCTTTGTGCCGAAATACGGCGCCCCCGGTGCGTGGGCCAGCAACCCAAGCCAGAAGCAGGCCCTGATCGCGCTGGACGCCTATAACGGTCTGCTCTTGTGGAAGCGGCCGCTGGCACGACGGCGGAGGGGAACGCCTCGCTTCGTGGCCGCCGCCGATCGGGTCTATGTGCCCATCGACGAGGACGGCATTCTGGCGGCCCTGGACGCGGCCACCGGCAAGGCCGTTCGCACATACAAGGAGGCCGGACGCGTCGCGGGTTTCATCCTACACGAGGGCAAGCTGTTCACGCAGGTTTACGGCGGGAAGTTGAATACCGCGATCGACGCCGAAACCGGCGAGGTCCTCTGGAAGAACGACACCGTGGGCGTGGGGCTCATCGCCGAGGGCCGGGGGTTCGGCATGGGGTACGAAAGGAACAAGCCGGACAAGCTCACCTGCCTCGACCTGGTCACCGGCAAGATTCAATGGCAGGTCCCCCTCGCGGACCCGTCGGACAAGCACAGCCGGCCTCCCTGGCTCTATTACCAGGGCGTGCTGGTGTTCACCCACATCATCCCGAGGATCAAGGGAAAGTCCGACCAGAAGAGCTGGCTGACAGCCTACTCCCCAAAGGATGGGCGACAGCTTTGGGAATACAGGCCGGACGACGTGAAATATGTGCCGTCGAGCCGGAAAGGGTTCGTCTTTGGGGCCCGCGGCCTGCTTTGGACGTATCTCAGGCTCGCCAGGAAGAACGCCAGCGGCACCTGGCACGCCTTTGCGGGGCTCGACCCGGCCACCGGCAAGGAGAAGGTCCGCCGTGACTACCCGTTCAAGCCTGTTGAAGGCCACTATCGGTGTTGCCGGCACGTGGCCACCGAGCGGTTCTTCATCGGCGGCACGTACGAATTCTTTGACTGGGAGACGGGGACAATTTTCACATGGAATGCCATCCGCACCGGGTGTGGGGCCATGGGCATTCTCCCGGCCAACGGGCTGGTGTACACCCCGGATCGCCACTGCGGCTGCCGGAACTTCATGCAGAGGGGCTTCGCGGCGACGGCCCCGCCTGGGAAGCTGGAAGAAGGCACGGCCGACCGGCTGGAAAAAGGCCCGGCCTATGGGGCAAAAGCACCCAATCCGCAATCCTCCTCCGCCGAGGCTACGGAGGACAGGTCTGCAATCCGCAATCCGAAATCGGACTGGCCGATCTATCGACACGACCCCCGGCGCAGCGGGGCCACCAGGGGCGCGGTGCCCGGTGAACTGAAACCCCTTTGGGAAGGTCAGGCCGGCCGGGGGCTCACGGCGCCCACCATCGCCGAGGGCAAGGTCTTCGTGGCCTCCATGGACGAGCATCGGGTTTGGGCGCTGGAGGCGGACACCGGCGAGAGCCGGTGGACCTTCACGGCCGGCGGGCCCGTCGACACGCCGCCGACGATCCACGCCGGGCTGGCGGTCTTCGGCTGCCGCGACGGGTACGTGTACTGCCTGCGCGCGAAAGACGGCGAGCTTCTCTGGCGCTTCCGGGCCACGCCCGCCAACGAACAGATCATCGTGGACGGCCGGGTGGAATCGGCCTGGCGGGTGCACGGCAGCGTGCTGGTGCTGGGCGAGACGACCTACTTCGCGGCCGGCTGGCACTCCGCAGTGGAAGGCGGGCTTACGCTGTACGCCGTCAAGCTTGAAAGCGGCGAATTGATCTGGAAGCGACGTTACGACAAACCGGAGAGGACCTCGCCGGGGCTTCTCCGAAGGACCGGCTTCCCCGCGCGCCTGTTGAGGAGCGATGGCAGGACGATTTTCATGAAGGGCAACAGCTCGAGCTTCGATCGGCGGAACGGCGAGAGGGTCCCCCGACGCCCGGCCGGCCGAATCGTGTCCTTCGGAGTGTCCGGCTTCCTGGACAGATGCTGGTGGAGCTGGGAGAACATAGCCGCGATTTGGTCCGACGGCCGGGTGAGGGCGAAGATGCTGGTGTCCGACAGGGAGATCAGTTGTGCGATCTTTCCGCAATGGCCTGTGGGCCGATCTGGGTGGTCACGTGAGTTTCCCGGTTTGGGGCTCTTCGCGCTCTGCGGCAAGAAAAGCGGCTCCAAGACGACCCAGATGGATTGGGCCGTTCCGGTGCCCTCCATACGGATGAAAGCCATGGCCCTGGCCGGCGGGACGGTCTTCGTGGCCGGGCGGACCGACGAGATCCCGGAGCTGAGGGAATTGGCGGAGAGGATCCGCAAGTACAAGAGCACGAACACATGGAAGCAACTGCATTATTCCAAGGTGTATTCTGAGTTCGTCAAGGTGGCCGCCGAGCTGCCCGAGGAAAAGCTGTTCCCCAAAGACGGCCGGCTGATGGCCTTCTCCACGGCCGACGGCAAGAAGCTCGGCGAAGTCAAGCTCCCCGCCCCTCCCGTCTTCGACGGCCTGGCCGCGGCGCACGGGAAGCTGTACCTCTCCTGCCTCGACGGCAAGGTGCGGTGTTTCGGAAAGAAGTGAGGAGCCCGCGGATGACAAGGCACGGCAGAACCGCAACGGCACTCATGCTGGCGTCCACGATCGCTGGCGGGCTCGTAAGTGCAGAGGGCGCCGGGCCCACCCGCGGGCGGGCCAGGGCCGTCATCGTGAAAAAGGGGCCGGCGATCGACGGGACCATGAAAGACCCGGTGTGGCGGAGATGTCCGCGGTGGCCTATGGGTGCGTGCACGTCGGGCGATCCCCTCAAGTCCGCCACCTGGGGCAGGGTCCTGTTCGATCCCACCTGCGTCTACGTGGGCATCTACTGTGCCGAGTGCGATACCGACGGGCTGGTCATGAATGCCACGGACCGGGACGGGGAGGTCTGGCGGGACGATTCGGTCGAGGTCTTTCTCCTCGCGGATCCCGAGAAGCCCTACTACCAGTTCACCATCAATCCGAAGGGCACGCTCTACGACGGGCGCGACACCTCCGCCGCGTGGAACAGCTCCGCCGAGGTCAAAACGTCCATCGAAAAAGGCAAGGCGTGGACGGCAACCCTCAAGGTGCCGATGAGAGAGCTCGACGCCTACGTCGGCCAGGGCCAAACGTGGACGATGAACCTCAACCGGACGCGGAGGCCGCGCGGTGGAGATCCGCTCCTCGAATACTCCTGGGCGATCATGAACAGCCGCAATTTCCACTCCCCCCGGCAGTTCGGGGTCGTCCAAGGCGTGAAGGTCCCCAAACGCGATGACGGCGTGGTGCGTGTCCGCGAAGCGCCGGCCCCCAGGGCGCCTGTTGTGCCCAGGCCCGCAGCGGGAGAAGCCCCCCAGCGGGGCCGGGCGCGAGCCGTGATCGTCGAGAAGCCCCCCAGGATCGACGGCACCCTCCACGATCCTCTCTGGCAGAGGGCCGCCCTGCTGCCGCTGGGGGCGGTGACCCGCGATCGGCCGGGAAAGTACCCGACCGCCGCCCGGCTGCTGCTGGACAAGCAGCACCTGTATCTCGCCGTCGAGTGCGCCGAGCCGAACACCGACTCCATCAAGGCACACGTCAGGGAGTTCGACGACCACGTCTGGGGGGACGACTGCGTGGAGATCTTCATCGCCACCCGGGGCCGCCGCGACTACAAGCACATCGGCATCAACCCGGCAAACGCGGTCTTCGACCAGCGGGTCACAAAGAGCTACGGAAGAGACCCCGGCTGGAACATCAACTTCGATTCCAAGGTGACGATCGAGAAAGACAAGCGCTGGATCGTGACCATGGCGCTGCCGCTGAGGGACCTGGAGGCGAAGGTCGGCGAGAATCAGACCTGGCGCCTGAACGTCACGCGGACACGACAGGCACGCGGCGGCGACCGCAGGCTCGAATACTCCTGGGCCGTGCTGCCGAATCCCAACTTCCACCAGCTAAGCTGCTTTGGGAAGCTGTCGGGAGTCACGATCGCGCCCGTGGCCCGCAACAGGAAAGGGAACTCGAAATGAGGACCTCGCTGCTTTCGATCGTGGTTCTGCCGGCGTGTCTGGTCTCGCCCGCTCACGCCGTGGCCCCGGCCGACGAGATCATCAAGGCCTCCGGCGTCCGGGCCGGGCTGTGCGTCCACCTCGCGGCCGGCGACGGCAAGCTCACCGCGGCGCTGGGCAAGAAGCTCGGCGAGGTCGCCGGGCAGGCCGCCTTCATCGTGCAGGGCCTGGCGGCCGACGCCGAGGCCGTCAAGAAGGCACGGGCGCATATTCAGGCGCAGGGCCTATACGGACCGGTTTCGGTCGTCCGTTCGGACTTCAAGCCGTTGCCTTACGCGGATCATCTCGTGAACCTCGTGGTCACGGGGGACCTGCCCGCCCTGCTTGGTAAGGATCTGGACCTGAAGGAAGTCTCTCGGGTCATTGTCCCCAACGGCGTGCTGTGTTTCGGCGGGACGGTGGATGCCGAGAAGCTAAAGGCCGCGGGCCTTGAGGACATCAAGACCGCCGGCGTGTGGACCACAGCCCGCAAGCCGCGGCCAGAAGGCATGGACGACTGGACCCATGTTCGCTATGGCCCCGACGGCAACGCGGTGTCCCGTGATACGCATGTTGGCGTGCCGTCGAGCATTCGCTGGATCACGGAACCCGAATGGCCGATGTGGCACTTCGAATCGACCCACGGCGTGGCGACGTCCATGGGCCGGATTTTTTCCATTTTCAATGAAGGGCCGGCCGGGGTCAGGGCGGGACACCGGATGGTCCTTTATACGCGAGACGCCTACAACGGCACGCTGCTGTGGAAGAAGCCGCTCCCGAAAAGATGGAATGGCCGAACGATGGTCGCGGCAAAGAACAGGCTTTTTCTCTTCATGGGTGACTCGCTCACGTCCATCGACCCGGCCAGCGGAGAAGAAATCAAGCGCTATCCCTGGGCCATTCCGGCGGCAAAACGGGGCTTCGTTCAGCGAATGGTGGTCTATCACCAGGGCCATTTGATACTTCGATCCCGGAACGTGGGCCTGCGTTGCGTGGACGTCGAGAGTGGCGAGGAGCGTTGGCGTTATGAGCCGGCCGTCGATCATTTCCAGGTTGCCGATGGCCGGGTCTTCTTCGTGGATTACGGCAAGGGGGAATATGGATGCCTGGACGCGGCGGGCGGCGAACAGATTTGGCGGAGGCCGTACGCGCCCTGGTCGAAAAAGGTGAAGATGAAGAGAAAATTGGTGGTTCCCGAGCTTTCAACCTGTGGAAACGATATCCTGACCTTTGGCGAATTCGGCCCCGGCTACCCCGCTCCCGGCGTTCTCCACGCGGTGTCGGCAAAGGATGGCAGGCACTTGTGGGATTACAGCTACGCCCTGCACGGGCACGGTGGACACCCGAGGAACAACAATTTCTTCATCGAGGGCCTGCTCTGGGTGAATACGGCGGCCAGCAGAAGGCCGCGGCGATCCCCGGCCTGGGTCGGGCTGGACCTGGCGACGGGAAAAGAGAAGAAGCGGCTGCCGTACAAGGGAGTCGCCCATCGCTGTCATCCCGACCAGGCCACCGAACGGTACTTCTTTTTCGGGTCCATGGATGTGCTCGATCGGCACACGGGCGAATTCCACGCCCTGCGCGGGACGCGCAGCGGTTGTGTGTACGGCGTGATGCCGGCGAACGGCCTGGTCTATTGCTTTCCACAAGAATGCGTCTGCGGCCGGTTCGTGCGCGGTTTCATGGGCCTGGCCCCCCTGGATCCGCCCGTGGGTGACACTTCCGCAGAACCCGACCGCTTTGTAACGGGACCCGCTGCCGGCGCCGTGAGACCGTCTGATTCGGCCGGCGGGGGTGCGGCCCCCGCTGACTGGCCCTGCCACCGGCATGATTTTCAGCGAAGTGGAGCCACGGCCGCGGCTGTTCCGGCCGATCTCCAACCATTGTGGCAAACACCAGTCGCGAACGCCGTTCCCGGCCTGCACGATGATTACTGGCGCAGCGAGTTGGTGGCGGATCCTCTCAGCAGCCCCGTGATTGCGGGCGGTACGGCCTACGTGACCACACGGGATCGGCATCAGGTGCTGGCAATCTCTACAGATACGCGCCAGGTTTCCTGGCGCTACACCGCGGGGGCGCGTGTGGACTCACCGCCCACGATCCTGAAGGGGCTCTGCATGTTCGGATGCCGGGACGGGTGGGTGTATTGCCTGCGCGCGGCAGACGGCGCGCTTGTCTGGCGATTCCGGGCTGCGCCCATGGAGAGGAGGATCGTGGCTTTCGGACAGATCGAGTCGCTGTGGCCGGTTGGCGGAAGCGTCTTGGTGATGAACGACGTGGTCTACGCGGCCGCAGGCCGCCATTCGCACCTGGACGGCGGAAACACCGTGTACGCGCTGGACCCCTGGAAACGCAAGGTCCTGTGGCAGGCCAACGAGCCGGGGAAAAAGCACAGGGATCATGACGACTTCATGGTGCGCTATCGCCGTACCATTGGCAGGAGAGTCAACGTCAATCTTTCGGGTCCGATTGCCCTGGGTGATTTGCTTGCCGGGGACAGCGTGGATGTCTATTTGCAGGCTTGGCCCTACGGTCCTGAGAAGACGCCGGCCGAAC
>CAZNSB010000192.1:0-9155 GCA_964575155.1 uncultured Planctomycetaceae bacterium
CCCCGGGGGCAGCTCGTCGATGACGGAGACGTCCAGGTCGCCGAAGACCGTCAGCGCCAGGGTGCGGGGGATGGGGGTGGCGGTCATGACCAGGCAGTGGGGCGCGTGGCCCTTTGCGCGGAACCCGACCCGCTGGCGGACGCCGAACTTGTGCTGCTCGTCCACGACGACGAGGGCGAGGGAGCGGAACTTCACCTCCGGGGAGATCAGGGCGTGGGTGCCGACGGCGATGTCGATCCGCCCGCCCGCCAGCCGATCCAGCAGCTCGGCGCGCTCGCCGGCCGGCTGGGCGCCCACCAGCAGGGCCGTCCGCACCCGCGTATCGGCGAGGTACTCGGTGACCTTGCGGTAGTGCTGGCGGGCGAGGATCTCGGTGGGGGCCATGACGGCGGCCTGCCTGCCGGCGGCGACGGCCACCAGGGCCGCGTACAACGCCACCGCCGTCTTCCCCGATCCCACGTCGCCCTGGAGCAGCCGGTTCATCGGCCGGGGACGCGCCAGGTCGGCGGCGATCTCGCCGACGGCCCGGTCCTGTGCGGCGGTCAGCGCGAAGGGATACCGTGCGCGGATCCGCCGGTCGACCTGGCCGCCGGCCTGGAGCGGATGGGCCGGCCGGCTGGCGCTGCGGGCGCGCTGGAGGGCGATGCCGAGCTGCATGATCAGGAACTCGTCGTACGCCACCCGGCGGCGGGCCCGGGCCCACTCGCCGGTGTCCTCCGGGCGGTGCATCGCGGCGATCGCCGCCGGGCGGGCCATCAGCTCGCGGGCGGCGAGGTACCCGCGGTCGAACCACCGCCCGAACAGGCGCGGCGCCTCGGGCAGGACGGTCTTGACGAGCTTGGCGATGAGCCCGCTGGGGACCGGCCCGGCGGCGGGGTACACCGGGAGCAGCTCGTCCGCCTGGAGGTCCGCGGGCCCCCCGGCGGTCTTCCCGGCCGGGGGGGCCGGCCCTTCCCAGAGCATCTCGAACCGCGGGTTGATGAATTGCAGCGCCTCCCGGTACACCGAGACCTTCCCGCTGACGGCCAGGGCCAGCCCCTCCTTGATCCGCCCGCGGAGGTAGCCCCCGTGAAACCACTTGACGGTCACCCACCCGGTGTCGTCCTCCAGGACGCAGGAGAAGACCGGCCGCCGGCCGAAGGCGCGGTACTCGGTGCCCCCGACCACCCCCGCGACGGTGGCGGCGGGCTCGCCGCCGGTGAGGGTGTCGATGGGCTGGACCTGCCGGCGAAGACGGAAGCGCCGGGGGAAGTACAGCAGCAGGTCCTCGACGGTCTGGACGCTGAGTCGGGCGAGCTGTTCGGCCCGCGTGGGGCCGACGCCCTTGACGTAGCGAACCGGCGTGTCGAGGGTCAGGTTGCCCACGGCAGCTTGAGGCTACTCTGGCGGGATCCGGATGGTCTGGCCGATCTGGAGGCTATGGGCCAGGAGCCCGGGATTGGCCTCGGCGATCTCCCTCCACCGCCGCCCGCTGCCGAGGTACCGCCGGGCCAGCGACCAGTACGTGTCGCCCTTCCTGACGGTGTAGGCCTGCGTCTCCGGCGGGGTCTGCGGCGAAGACGAGAAGGAGATCTCCGGCGGGTCGGTGGCCAGGATGGTCTCGACGTCCTCGTCGGTCAGTTCGGCATATGCCGGCGCGGGCTCCGGCATCAGCTCCTCCACCGGTCGCTCGGGGGCCGACAGCTCGGCGGTCTGTGGCCCGGTGGGTTGGTTGCAGCCTGCCAGTGCCGCCGCCGCGACGGCCGCCAACGTCGTGATCCGCTTCATCTTCCTGCCTCCGTGCTGCGGGTGGGGGCTTCCGTACCTGCCCCGATGATAGCTTCATCGGCATTTCGGTCAAGTTCGCTGGCGGAATTACTGGCCGGTTGCGTTGTAGCGAGGAGCTGGCCGGCCGCCGCGGCGGGTCACCTCTCCGGCCAGCCCTCCCGGCCGATCAGGCGGACGAAGCGGACCCCGCAGAGATTTCGCCGGGAGGTCCTCCCGGCGTGTTTGTCGACGACGACGAGGGTCTGGACCTCCGGCCCGCCGGTGGGCATGACGAGCCGCCCGCCGTCGGCGAGCTGTTCGATCCAGGCCTCGGGGACCTCCGGGCCGGCGGCGCCGCAGACGATCCGATCGAACGGGGCGTGTTCGGGCCAGCCCAGCGTCCCGTCGCCGACGGTCAAGGTCACGTTCCGGATGCCCAGCTCGGCGAGCGCGGCCGAGGCCGACCTGGCCAGCGGGCCGATCCGCTCGATGGCGAAGGCCTCCCGGGCGAGCCTGGCGAGGATGGCCGTCTGGTACCCGCTGCCGGCACCGACGTCGAGGACGCGGTGCTCCGGGCGCAGGTCGAGTTCCTGGACCATGAGGGCGACGATGTAGGGCTGGGAGATGGTCTGCCCGGAGCCGATGGGGACGGGTCGGTCCTCGTAGGCCTCGTGCCGGCGTTCGGGGGGGATGAAGCGTTCTCTCGGCAGCTCGGCCATGACCTCGAGGACGCGCTCGTCGGTGACGTCCCGCGAGCGGAGCTGCCGGGAAACCATCAACGCCCGCTGGCGCTCGAAATTCGCCTCGTCCCGCTGCACGGTTCCCGATATTATACGGGGCCGAGTCCTTCGCAACAGAGAGGATCGCCGGATGGCCAAGCAACGCGTGATCACGCTCCTGACCGACTTCGGGTGGGCCGGTCCCTACGTCTCCGAAATGAAGGGCGTCATCCTCAGCATGCTGCCCCAGGTCGCCCTCGTGGACATCACGCACAACATCTCCCCCGGCGACGTGCTCGCCGGGGCCTTCGTCCTGCGCCAGGTCGTCCCGCACTTCCCCCCCGGGACGGTCCACTGCGTGGTGGTGGACCCCGGCGTGGGGACCCAGCGGCGCATCCTCGCCGGGCGGTACGCCGCCCAGGTCGTCCTCTTCCCCGACAACGGGGTCATCTCGCTGGTCAACGAGGGCCTGCCCCTGGAGGAGATCGTGGTGGTCGGCGACGAGCGGTACTTCCTGGGGGAGGGGACCCTATCGACGTTTCAGGGGCGTGACGTGATCGCGCCGGTGGCGGCCCGGGTGTGCGCGGGGCTGCCGCTGCGGGCGTTGGGGGCCTCGCCGCAGACGTTCAAGGTGCTGGAGCTTCCGAAGCCTCGCGTGGACGAAGACGGCGCGCTGGTCGGCGAAGTCCTCTACGTGGACGACTTCGGCAACCTGATCAGCAACATCCCGGCGAGGCTGCTGGGCGAATCCTTCGGGCAACTGCTGGACCTGGAGGTGTCCTGCAACGGGCGGCGGGTGGGGGCGGTCCAGCCGGCCTACGGGTTCGTCGCCCCCGGCCTGCCCCTGGCGCTGATCAACTCGATGAACATGCTGGAGGTCGCCGTCAACCGGGGGCGGGCGTGCGACGAGTTCCAGACCGGGTCGGGGGCGAAGGTCCGCGTCCGCCGGCCCCCCCCCGACGGGCAGGTGCTCCCGCCGGCACCGGAGGCAGGCGATGCGGCTCGCGCAGGCGGTGATCCTGGCGCTGTGTAGCGCGGCGGCGGCGGCGGACGACGACCTCGTCCCCTTCGTCATTCCCACTCGCCCCAACCCAAAGTCCCTCATCGCACTGCCCCCCGGCCTGCCCTTCCGATCCGACGGGCCGCGCGTCGCCATAAAGCACGCCCATTTCCAGCGAGCCGGGAAGCGATTCCGCGCCTGGGGAGTCAACGTCTGCTTCGGCGCCTGCTTTCCCGCCCGCGACGACGCGCCGGTCGTGGCGGCCCGGCTGGCGGCGGCGGGAATCAACAGCGTGCGCTTCCATCACATGGACACGGCCTCCTGGCCGAGGGGCATCTGGGACGCGGCGGAGCCCACAAAACTCTCGCCGGAGGCTTTGGGCAGGCTGGACCACTTCATCGACCAGCTCGCCCGCCGGGGCATCTGCTCCAACATCAATCTCCACGTCGGGCGCGCCCACAGCCGATACCTCAAACTGCCCGAGTCCAAGAGCCTGCGGACGTACGACAAGATCACCGGCCTGTTCACCCCGGCCCTGATCGCCGCCCAGAAGAAGTACGCCCGCGACCTGCTCACCCGCGTCAACACCGCCCGCAAGCTCCGCTACGCCGACGATGCGGCGGTGGCGTTCGTCGAAATCACCAACGAGAACAGCTTCTTCATGTGGGCCGGCGACCAGACGCTGGCCACGCTGCCGGCTTACTACGGGGGGGTCCTCCGGGGGAAGTACAACGCGTGGCTGAAGAGGCGGTACGGGGACACGGCCGGGGTGCGGGCGGCGTGGGCGAAGGGCGCCGAGCCGCTGGGGCAGAACCTGCTGGCGGCGGTCGAGCCCGGCGGGGAGCACTGGCGCCTCGAGCAGCATGCCGGGTGCGTCGCCAAGGCGGTCAAGACGGCCGCCGGCGTCCGCGTCGTCATCGGCCGCGCCGACGCGACCGGCTGGCACATCCAGCTCAATCATCCCGGGGTCCCGCTGAAGGGCGGGCGGCACTACGCGATCACCTTCCGCGCCCGGGCCGAGGCGCCCAGGAGGATCGGGTACAACGTCGGGCAGGCCCACCCGCCGTGGAAGATGCTCGGGCTCTCCCGCGCCGCCAGGCTGGCCAAGGCCTGGAAGACCTTCGGGGCGGGCTTCGTCGCCGCCGCCGACGATGCCGACGCCCGCGTCAACTTCGTCCTCGGCGGCGGCGACGTGCCCGTCGAGATCGCCGACGTCCAGCTCCGCCCCGGGGGCCTCGCCGGGCTCGGCGAGGGCGAGACGCTCCAGGCCGCTAACGTCGACCTCTTCGGCGACTGCGAGAATACCGCCCGCGCCGTCGACCGCATGAGGTTCCTCGCCGAGACCGAGAAGGCCTACTTCGACGAGATGTACGCCTTCCTCAAGAAAGAGCTGGGCTTCAAGGGGCTGGTCGCCGGGACGATCGTCTTCGGCCCGCTGGGCCTCTACGCCCAGAGCGGCATGGACTACATCGACGGGCACGCCTACTGGCAGCACCCGCGCTTCCCCGGAAGGCCGTGGGACCCCGCCAACTGGACCGTCGAGCAGAAGGCCATGGTCGATCACCCCGACGAATCGCCGCTGTTCCGCCTGGCCGCCCAGCGGCTGGCGGGAAAGCCCTACACCGTCAGCGAGTACAACCATCCCGCCCCCAACGACTTCCAGGCTGAGTGCGTCCCCATGATCGCCTCCTTCGCCGCCGCCCAGGATTGGGACGGCGTCTGGCTGTACTCCTACTGCCACCGCACCGACGACTGGCATCGCAGGCACTTCGACAGCTTTTTCGACGTCGACGCCAACCCCGCCAAGTGGGGCTTCGTCCCCGCCGGCGCCGTCATCTTCCGCGAGGGACTGGCGAAGCCGTCGGCCTCGGCGAGGACGGTCTCACTGGCCCGGACCGCCGATCCCTTGGGCGACCTCAGCCTCCTCCACCTGCGCCACAACGGCGACATCCGCAAGGCCGTGTTCGCCATCGAAAAGGCGGACTGCGAAGAAGCGAAAAAGAAGGGCGCCGCGAAGAAGCCGTTCATGGGAAAGTACCCGTCCGACCTGCTGGCCGACTGGTACAACATGAACGACCTTCGCGCTGCTGTTGCGCTGCGAGGCGCGAGCCGGTCCGTTGAGGGCAAGCCAGTGGGCGGGCTGTTCGGCCCGGCGGAGCCCGTCGCCGGCTGGTGGGCGCCCCCGGTGGAGGGCACGCACGGCCTCTACCACACTGGTTTTGTCCACATCGGCAGCAGCAATCCCGGGGCAGGCAACAAGGCCTCGTTCCGCGTCCTGAAACCGAGCTTCGTCGCGTTCGCCTACGCTGTATTGAGTGAACGGAAGATTCTCATCACCGCCTGCGGGCGGTCCGAGAACACGGCAATGAAGTTCTCGAGGGATCGGCGGACCGTCGGGCGGAACTGGGGCGGCCCGCCGGTCATGATCGAGCCCGTCACGTTGGAGTGGGACTTCCAGTACGAAGGCAAATGGCGGTGTCAGGCCCTGGGGCCCGACGGGCGACCGAAGGCGGAGGTGCCCTTCGACAACAAGGGAGTGGAGGGACTGACGATTCTCAAGCTGTCCCCGAAGTATAGGACGATGTGGTACCTGCTGACGCGGGAGTGACGCGCCCGACTCCCACGGACCGCAGTCCGTGGGCTTGGACGGAACTGCGGCGCCGAGTGGATGCTCGAGAGACTCCCAAGCCCACGCACTGCGGTGCGTGGGAGACGTGCGGAAGGTTCCGGCGGCGCCGCCCCCTAATCCAGCTCGATCGCCGGCTCGGCGCGCGGGTCGCCGAGCATGGCGGTCGCTTCGGCCCAGGTGCCCACGCCGGCGGTGGTGTCCAGGGCCCGGAGGTTCTGGGCGCCGACGACGCAGGCGTAGTCTGCGGCGGTGGTCAGGTCAGCCCCGCGGAGCAGCCCGCCGATAAGGCCCGCCACGGCCGAGTCGCCGGCGCCGGCTGCGGAAACGACGCGCGGTACCTTGTAGGCCGGAGCGAAGAGCTCCCGATCGGCCCAGCCGGCGGCGGGGGCCGCCGAGCCCATCGCCGCGATCCGCCCGGGGCCGGCGCTGCGGGCGTACAGGCCGTGCCGGCCGCACTTGATCACCACCACGCCCGCCCCCAGCGACAGGCATTCGGCCCCCAGGTCCCGGAGCAGCTCCGGCGTCAGCGCGTCCAGGATGTCGCCGCCGGCCGTGAGCCGGTCGCACTCGTCGCGGCGGAGCATGAAGGTCAGCTCCTCGACGCTGGGGGCGAAGACGTCCACGTGGGGCAGGGCGGCGGCACAGATGGCGGGCCAGTCGGCCTTGCCGGGGGGTGCCTGCGGGTCCGGCAGGGCCATGTCGAGCGCCGTGGTGACGCCCTCGGCCTTGACCGCCGCGAGCATCCTGGCCAGCTCCTCGCCCCTCCCGGCGTACATCTTCGCCATCAGCGGCGGGTAGCCGAAGTAAAACAGCCGCCCCTTCCGGACCAGCGGCAGGTCCACGTCGGCGGCGGCGAAGGTGTTGTTGGCCCCGGGGCAGTGGAGGAACATGTGGTCCTGCCCCGGCGGGGCGAGGGTGACGGTGTAGCTGGTATGCTCGCCGGGGACGACCCGCATTCCCGACGCGCAGTCCGGCGAGAACCGCCGGACCACCTCCAGCAGCGTCCGCCCCAGCGTGTCGTCGCCGCACTTGCCCATCAGCGACACCGACAGACCCAGCCGGAGCGCGCTGAGCCCGACGTTGGCCGCCCCCCCGCCGCTGGAGATCGTCGCCGGGCCCGCCACCACCAGGCTCCGCGGGCGAAAGATCTGCTCGAAGGACCGCCCGGCGTAGGCGTCGGTGAACTGCGGCGTGATGTCCAGGCAGATCAGCCCGGCGGAGATCAGATCGAACGAGAGATCACTCATGTGCCCTGCTCCCGCTGCTCGTGCCGGGGTGAAGGTACCAGATCGCTCCGGGGCCCGTCAATCGGGTGCGGCGGCGCCGCCGGGCGGGCAGAGCGGGGGCTTGCCCGGCCGTTCCCGGCGGGGCTGTAAGCCAGTCATGGCCGAGGGGGGGGCAGGCGGGGTCGGCGACCCGCGTCGCATCTTCTAAGGCCTTTCCGTCAAGGGTCTTGCGCGGGCGGTTCCGGGATTTGCGGCGGTCTTGGCCCCGCCGCCGGCCCGCGGCGCTTTTTGGGCGCCGGGCCGGGGGGAGACACGACGTGTGTTTCCGTATCAGATTGCCAAGGAAGGACTTAAGAAAATATTGGCCGATTTGAAAGGTATTTTTTGTTTACGTTGACAGGTTCCGGTGGAGGCTGCTATACTCCGAATCCTGGCGCGAAAGAACGCGGCGCGGGGCGCGCCGCCCAGAAATATGGCTGATGTAATAGCCGTGGCAAACCTCCGACAGTCTTTGAGACTGTCGGAGGTCTTTTTTTGCGTGCGGGGATGGTCTGCTTTCAGCGGCGCATTATAATCCTTGCACTCTTCCGACGGCGCGCGGTCGCGCGGACGGCGAGAGCTGCACAAAGCGGCTTGATGGCGCGAATTCAGGGCATCCTGTTCGACCTGGGCGACACGATTCTGGACTTCGGTCCGATCAACACCCTGGAGCTGTTCGCCCGCGGCGCGCGCCTGGCGTATCGGTACCTCCAGGGGCTGGGCCAGCCCTTGCCGGCGTTTCAAAAGTTCCACCGCCGCCAGTTGCGGGCCGTCCAGTGGCATTACCTCAAGAGCCGCCTGACCCGGCGCGAGTTCAATTCGCTGGACGTGCTCGGCCGGCTCAGCCGGAAGATGGGACAGCGCCTCACCCCGCCTCAGACCGAGGAGCTGGCCTGGCTGTGGTACGAGCCGCTCAGCCGATGCGTCACCATCGAGGAGGGGCTGCACGGGCTCCTGGCCGGCTTTCGTGCCGGGGGCGTTCGGCTGGGGGTGGTCAGCAACACCTTCGTTCCGGGCCAGGTGCTGGACCGGCACATGGGCGATTTGGGGCTGCTGGAGTACTTTCCGGTGCGGGTCTACAGTTGCGACGTCCGGTACCGCAAGCCCGACCCGAGGATATTCCGGGTGGCGCTGGAGAGGATGGCGGTGTCGGCGGCCGCGGCGATGTTCGTGGGGGACAGGCTGGCGGCGGACGTCGCCGGGGCGTCCCGCGCGGGGATGATCTCGGTCTTGAAGGACCCCGGCGGGGCGCGGAGGCGCCGGCGGATACGCCCGGACCATCGAATTGTCTCGCTTCGGGAACTGCCGGCGATCGTGGCCGGGTACGGCCGGGACGGCGCCTCCGGTGGTGGGCGCCGGTGAGGCGAGCCACCCTACGCGTCACAGCTTGCCGAGGATGATGCCGTGGGTGGGAGGGGTGGGCCAGAAGGTCACCCACGAATTGATCTTGACCTTCTTGGTCTGGGAGGGCTTGTGTTCCAGGAGGGAGACGACCACGGGCACGCCGGCGTCGACGACGATGATGTGGTGCCCGTCGTTGTCCACGACCTTCCCGTTGACGGGGGTGAGGGACTCGAACCGCCGCCGGGCGTGGCTGATGCGCTGGCTCTTCCCCTTGGCGGTGGTCAGGAAGGTCAGCTCGTTCCGCGTGCCGGTGGCCACCGCCGCCGTCGCCGCGTGCACGATCACTCGCAGCTCGTCGTCCAGGCTGATCCGCTTCTGGAGCGTCTTCCGGGCCTTGTCCAAAAGCCGGAAGTCGATGTACGGCGCCGGCCGCTGGAGGTCGAACGTCGTCG